>JANYKH010000238.1 GCA_025358235.1 Chloroflexota bacterium | reverse complement strand
AGTATATCGCGCAATGTTTCTTGACAAGGAAATACGTATAATGTACCATTTATATCAAGGTAGTACAGCTACCAGCCAGGTGGAATCACCTTAGAACTTTAGCTTCCAGATAGCCGGAAAGCGCTGAGCACGGCGCATCACTCCAGCGGAGGTAATAAGGGGATGAAAATAGCAGTAAGCGGGAAGGGTGGGGTGGGGAAAACCTTGTTTTCTTCGCATTTAGCGCGCATGTTCGCGGACTCCGGCTATTCCGTCCTGGCTATCGACGCGGATCCCAACAGCACCCTCGCGGCAACCCTCGGTTTCCCTCATCCTGAGAAAATTATCCCCGTTTCCGAGATGAAAGACATAGTTGCGGAACGGACCGGCACCACCAAAGAAAAAACCGAAGTCTATTTCAAGTTAAACCCCAAAGTGGAAGATCTGCCGGAAAAATACTGGCAGCAGCATAACGGCATCAAGCTAATGGTCATGGGCAAGGTGAAGATGGGCGGCGGAGGCTGTTATTGCGCTGAAAACGTCTTGCTCAAAGCGCTGGTCAACCACCTTTTACTCCAGCGCAATGAAGTCATTATCATGGACATGGAAGCCGGCATCGAGCATCTCAGCCGGGGCACCGCCGGCGCGGTGGATAAACTCATCATTGTGGTGGAACCGGGACGTCGCTCCCTTGAAACTGCAGATACCGTAAAAAGACTTGCCGGCGACATCGGTCTCAAGAACATCGGTGTGGTTGGCAACAAGTTCCACAGCCAGGCCGAGAAAGACTTCATGAAAGCCGCCCTGCCCGGCTTCGATTTTCTTGGTTTCCTCCCTTATGACCAGGCCATTGTCGACGCTGACTTGGCTGGTTCCCAGGTAGTCGGTTCCAGCCCTGCGGTTAGCCGGGAAATGAAAATTATATTCGATAAGTTGCTTGCCGCCCAGAAAGCGGCGTAATTTTTTGCGGGGTACCGCGAATCTACTAACGTTTGGAGGAAGTTGTGGCTTATTACGATGCAACCAAGATGGCTGAATGGCAGATCGGCGAAGCGGCGGAAGCTAATATGCCCACCCCCGATCAGTGGCGGGAAAAACTGAACCTGCAAAAAGATGAGATTCTGCCTTACGGCAAAATAAGCAAACTGGACTTCATGAAAATCATGGAACGGCTGAAAAATCGGCCGGACGGCAAATATATTGAAGTCACCGCCATCACACCCACGCCCCTGGGTGAAGGTAAAACCACTACCACCATGGGCATCATCGAAGGCCTTGGCAAACGGAACCAGAACGTTGGCGGTTGTATTCGCCAACCATCCGGCGGCCCCACCATGGGTATCAAGGGTACTGCCGCCGGCGGCGGCAACGCTCTCTTAATCCCTATGACTGAACTCTCGCTGGGCCTCACCGGCGATATCAACGATATTATGAACGCCCATAACCTGGGCATGGTCGCGCTCAACGCCCGTATGCAGCACGAGCGCAACTACACCGATGAACAACTCGACCGGCTCAGCCACATGAAACGCCTTGATATTGATCCCTCCCGCGTCGAATTCGGCTGGGTTATCGACTTTGATGCCCAGTGCCTCCGCAACATTATGATCGGCATGGGCGGCAAACAGGACGGCTACCTGATGCAGTCCAAGTTCGGCATTGCAGTGAGTTCCGAACTTATGGCCATCCTTTCTATCATCCGTGACCTGCCTGACCTCCGCCAGCGTCTGGGTGATATTACCCTCGCCTATGACAAAAGAGGCAAACCCATTACCACCAGCGACCTCGAGGTCGCCGGTGCTATGACCGCTTGGATGCGCAACACCATCAACCCCACACTCTGCTGCACCGCGGAATACCAGCCCGTAATGGTCCATGCAGGGCCTTTCGCCAATATCGCCGTCGGGCAGTCCTCAATCATCGCGGACCGCATGGGTCTAAAGATGTTCGATTATCACGTGACGGAAAGCGGTTTCGCCGCGGACATCGGTTTTGAGAAATTCTGGAACGTCAAGAGCCGCATCAGCGGTCTCAAACCGAACGTTTCTGTTCTGGTCGTCACCATCCGCTCCCTGAAAATGCATGGCGGCGGCCCCAAAGTGACGCCCGGCGTCCCACTGCCTGAAGCCTATACTAAAGAAAACTTGAAGACACTGGAAGCCGGCCTGCCCAACATGCTGCACCACATTAACACCATCCGGGCGGCAGGCATCAATCCTGTGGTCTGTATCAATAGCTTCCCCACCGATACCCAGGCAGAAGTTAACCTGGTCCGCCGCGCCGCTGAGGCTGCCGGCGCCCGCTGCGCCGTGTCCTACCAGTGGGCTAAGGGCGGCGAGGGCGCTCTGGAATTAGCCGACGCCGTTATGGATGCGGCCAAGGAAGAAAACGACTTCAAATTCCTTTACCCGAAGGAAATGAAACTCCGCCAGCGCGTCGAGAAGATCGCCAAGGTTGTTTACGGCGCTGACGGCGTCTCCTGGAGTCCGGAAGCTGAGGCGAAGGCGAAAGTCTTCGAAGCCGATCCGAAATATGATGATTTCGCGACGATGATGGTTAAGACTCACCTGAGCCTGAGCCATGACCCCAACATGAAGGGCGTACCCAAGGGCTGGATCCTGCCGGTCCGCGATATATTGATATATTCCGGCGCCAAGTTCCTTTGCCCCATGGCCGGAACCATCACCCTGATGCCCGGCACCGGGTCAAGCCCCGCTTTCCGCCGCGTCGATGTTGATACCGCCACCGGAAAAGTACACGGCCTGCATGATGTAGGTTAGAGGCAGATTTTGACTGAAAAAGAC
>JANYKH010000224.1 GCA_025358235.1 Chloroflexota bacterium | reverse complement strand
TAAGAAAGATTGAGAGGAGAGCGGCATGACAACAGCACAACAAGAAACAATCCTTGAATTCGTTAATGTTAGCAAGAGCTTCGGCGGCCTCAGGGCCATCGATAGCCTGAGTTTCGGTATTCCAAAAGGTCAGGTGACCGCCCTTATCGGCCCCAACGGCGCCGGCAAGACCACCGCCATTAACCTTATCAGCGGCGTCTATAAGCCTACCAGCGGCGATATCCGTTACAAGGGAGAAAGCCTGATTAAACTCCCCGCGCACGAGATTGCACGAAGGGGTATTTCCCGCACTTTCCAGATCACCAAGCTGTTCCCCGGCATGACTGTCGTGGAAAACGTGATGCTGGGCCGGGATTTCGGCATGAAGGGCCGCAGCAAGACCTTCACCACCGGTGAAAAAGTGGCCGCCACGGAGTTGGAATATGCCATGGAAGTCCTCGGCATGTTCAATCTAAAGGATCATGCCAATAATCTAACCAGCGAACTTTCACTGGGGCAGCAGCGCTGGCTGGAACTGGCCCGCGCCTTCGCCATGGAGCCGGAATTCCTGTTGCTTGATGAGCCCTCTTCCGGATTGAACCTGGCCGAAGCTGAGGCCCTGCTGGACAAACTGCGCGGCACCTGCAGTCTGGGCTGCACGATCCTGCTCATCGAACACAATATGCGCGTGATGCAGGCGATATCCAATTATGTCATCGTCCTGAATCACGGCCAGAAACTGATGACCGGCACACCTGATGAGATCAAGAACGATAAGAAAGTCATCGAAGTTTATCTGGGGAAGGAA
Organism: Chloroflexota bacterium; assembly: GCA_025358235.1. GTDB lineage: Bacteria > Chloroflexota > Dehalococcoidia > Dehalococcoidales > RBG-16-60-22 > JACPQH01. Next base: position 3,998 of record JANYKH010000224.1, on the reverse strand, counting down.
TAAGCCATGCTAGAGGTCAGAAACGTTTCCACCGGCTATGGCGCCATTAAAGTTTTACATGACGTCTCCATCCATGTGGACAAAGGCGAAACGGTCGTTATCCTGGGGCCTAACGGGGCCGGCAAATCGACGCTGATCCGCACGATTTCGCGGCTGATGCCCTGCAACCCCGGACAGATAATGTTTAACGGTAAGGATATTACCGGCCTTTCCACGGAAGAACTGGTGCAGTTGGGCATCGCCCAGGTGCCGGAAGGCCGCCGCCTGTTCCGCACATTGACAGTTTATGAAAACCTCTTTCTCGGACTTTATGCCAATTACGACCACACGACCGCCAAGCGGAAAGAGGAACTGATTAATTTCGCTTTTGACCTGCTGCCCATCCTGAAAGAGCGCCGCAACCAGATGGCGGGCACGCTCAGCGGCGGCGAGCAGCAGCAGCTGGCTATCGGCCGGGCCTTGATGGCGGAGCCGCAGCTGGTACTCATGGATGAGCCTTTCTTGGGACTGGCGCCGCTAGTCATCAATACTATCTGCGACGTCGTCAATCAGCTTCGCGCGCAGGGCAAGACCATTCTGATGGTAGAACAGAATGCCCGCGCCTCCCTGAAACTGGCCCAGCGTGCGTACCTGCTGGAACTCGGCCGCATCGTCGCAGAGAAGAAATCGGAAGAATTGAAAGACGACGAATACGTCCGCGCCGTTTACCTGGGCAAATAGCACGAATAAATACAGGATTTGCGGAAGCCCGTGGCAGGTTTGGTAAATTGCAAACAGTCACGGGTTTCCCTTTTATGACAGGTCTTAAAGTATGCCGCGTTTAAAACATCTTTTCTCGCCCCTAAAAATTAGTACGCTAACCCTAAAAAACCGTATCGTTATGCCTGCCATAACCACCAACTTCCACCAGTACGGCGATGAATCTCTGGTCAATTATTATGCGGAGATAGCGCGGGGCGGGGTGGCAATGATAATCATCGGCGGGATTCAGGCCATTTACCCCAGCCGCCGCGAGACGGGTCTTTCCATCAACAAAGATGAAGACATCCCCCTGATGAAGAAGCTGGTGCGGGCCACTCATGAAAACGGCGCGCTAGCCTGCGCCCAACTGGCTATCTGGAACTACTGGGCACGGGGCGGGGTGGGCACGGCACCGGAAGAGGTCTCACCATCCGGAGTTGTCGCCATGGCCCCCGTTACTGCCTGGAGCAAACCGCAATCGGCACAGGCCGGCCGCCCCCTCACCATCGAAGAAATACACATGATTGAGCACGAATACGCGGAGTCCGCGGTCAGGGCGGTGGAAGCAGGATTCGATGCGATTCAGGTGCCTGCCAGATCCGGCAACTTGCTCTCGAAGTTCCTGATTCCGTACACTAACCGCCGCACGGACGAATACGGCGGCAGTCTGGAAAACCGGATGCGCATGCTGCTGGAAATTCTGACGCTGGTGAAGCAAAGAATCGGCAATGACTTCCCTCTGCTGTGCCGTATTGCGGGTGAAGACCTGATGCCCTGGGGACTTCACCTGGCTGAGCACCAGACTATGGCCCCTATTATTGAAAAAGCGGGAGTTCACGCACTGGATACTCTGCCCGCCTGGTATGAAAGCCCCGATCCTCGCGACCAGATGTGCGTGCCTCAGGGGTTTTTTGTTAACCTGGCCGAGGGCATTAAAGAGGTCGTCAATATTCCGGTCTCAACAGGCGTGCGCCTGACCGACCCTGTCATGGCAGACCGGATTGTGGCAGAAGGCAAGGCTGACCTGATATCCATGGGAAAACCGCTGATCGCTGACACCGATCTGCCGAATAAGGCCCGGGAAGGCCGGTTTGAAGATATCCGCATGTGTACCGCCTGCTGCAACTGCTGGGATCAAATAGTTATAAATAAACCCCTGACCTGTTCGGTTAACGCACGGGTGGGCCGGGAGGCTGAAACCAGAATCATTTCCGCTGCAACAGCGAAAAAGGTCTGGGTGGTGGGCGGGGGGCCGGGGGGCATGGAGGCCGCCCGCATCGCGGCCACCCGCGGCCACAAAGTGACGTTGTTTGAGAAAGACAGCCAGCTTGGCGGACAACTGCGTATCGCGGCTTTACCACCCTGTAAAAGCGAATGGAAAACCACCCTTAATTATCTGACGGCCCAAATAGCCAAACTCGGCGTGGAAGTAATATTAAACCGGGAAGTTGCCGTCAAAACCATTGAAAATGAAAAGCCGGATGCGGTCATTATCGCCGCCGGATCGCAGCCCCTCACCCCCAATATCCCCGGAATCAACGGCCCGAATGTCATTGCTGTGCTGGACGTACTGACCGGGGTAAAACAGACCGGAACGCGCGTAGTAGTTATCGGCGGGGGACTGGTGGGGTGTGAAACCGCTGAATTCTTGCACCAACAGGGTAAAAAAGTTACCATAATAGAGACGCAATCAGCACTGGCGGTGGACGTGGGGATCTGGAACCGGCCTGTTTTCCTGGACCGGCTTCAGGCAGCCGGGATAGGGATGGAAGTCAACCGCAAAGTGGAGCAAATCACCGGCCAGGGCGTCATCACCTCCTGCCCGGACGGGCAAAAACACGTTTACGCCGCGGATACGGTCGTCATCGCCGCAGGCATGAAACCGGACACTAAGCTGGCTAAAGAATTGGCAACATTCCCGTGCCCCGTAATTGAAATCGGGGCCTGTACCGGCGCCGGCAAAGTGATTAACGCCATCCATGATGGTTTTGAAGCAGGTTCAAAAGTCTAAAGTCGATAAAGTAAGCAGTTTTAACACAGGAGTCGAGGCAATGGCACAAACAAAATTTCCCCATGTTTTTTCACCCTTTACTATTAAGGGCGTCACTCTCCGCAATCGGTTCGTCAAAATGTCCGCCGCGATGGGGCTGGCGACTGAAGACGGCTTCGTGAGCGAAGATAATCTGGCCTTTTACGAAACGCTGGCGAAGGGCGGCGTGGGAGCCATCGTCGTCGAGCATGGTTTTGTTGACTACCCCGGCGGCGTGACCGGTGTCCGGCGCATCGCCATCAATGATGATAAATACCTGCCCGGCCTGAAAAAGCTGGCGGATATCATACGCAAGAACGGCGCTAAAAGCTTCATGCAGTTAGGGCATTCCGGGCCTTCCCAGTTTGCCCTCCTGAACGGTAAGAAGGCGGTTTCCTCGACTACCAACGAGACGCCCCCCACCCGCGCCCTGACTATCGAGGAAATCCACGATCAGGTCCGGAAGCACGCCGAAGGCGCAATCCGCGCGAAAAAAGCGGGATTTGACGGGGTGGAAATACAGGCGGCGGGGCCGTATCTTGTAAACAGCTTCCTTTCCCGCGCCTGGAACCGCCGCACTGACGAGTACGGTCCGCAGGACATCGCCAGCCGCGCCAAGTTCTTTCTTGAAATCATCCGCGCTATCCGCCAGGACGTCGGGCCGGATTATCCGGTCGGCGCGCGCATGAACGCCACAGAAATGGGCATGGACAAGGGACTGACGCTGGAGGAGACCACGCAGTTCGCCAAGCTGGCGGAAGAGGCGGGTCTGGACTGGATCGGAATGCAGGCGCCCGGCTATGGCTGGTACTACCTCATGGTCTACCCGGAACAGCTCGGCTACCCCGAGGCGATGACTCCTGAAGCCAAATCGATGGCGCACTTCGGCGGGCTGCTGCCGCTGGCGGAAGCCTTTAAGAAAGCGGTGAAGATTCCGATTATCGCCGTGGGTGGACTTAACGCCGCTATCGGCGAGGAAGCGATAAAGAACGGGCAGGCGGACCTCATCGGCATGAACCGCAGACTTTTCGCCGACCCTAACTATCCGAACAAAGCCGCCGCGGGCAAGATGGAAGAAATCGCACCCTGCACTGCATGTTTGCACTGCTGGGCTACCCAGCAGACCGGCGGACAGATCATGTGCCGCATGAATCCGGCCATGGGACGCGAGGCCAAATTCACCGTTGAGCCGGCCAAAAACAAGAAGAAAATCATGGTGGTGGGAGGG
>JANYKH010000110.1 GCA_025358235.1 Chloroflexota bacterium | reverse complement strand
GAAGAACCCCGCCCCCTCCCCGGGGGGTTTTCCTCCAGAGATTCGGATGGGTCGCACAGCCCCTGCTCGATCATCGCCTCCCGCCCCAGCCTGATAAAGAAATACAAACTGGCAGGCTTCCTGCTGATGTACTACGAGGTTATCAAGCTGGGGCGGGAGGCGATGATCGAGCAGGGGCTGTGCGACCCATCCGAATCTCTGGAGGAAAACCCCCCGGGGAGGGGGCGGGGTTCTTCGGTATCGCTGCTGGCAGGGTATTTGATCGGGCTTTCGCATATCGATCCGCTGAAATACAAACTCTCCCTGGAAAGATTTTTGCCGGCGGACACGATGAACAACGTACCGGACATCGATCTGGACTTCCCGCGCAGCATCCGGGAATCCCTCATCCTCAAAACTCATGCCAAGTGGGGCTGGAAACACGCGACCCTCACCGGCACCATCGCTACTTACCTGGTCAAGGGCGCGATACGAGACCTGGGAAAGGCCCTCGGGCTGCCGCAGGCTGATATTGACCAGCTGGCTAAATTTGTTAACTGGGGCAGCGCCCGCCACCTGCAGGAGCAGATGGAGAAATCCCCGCATTTCAAGGATAAGGTGAATGCCCCCGTCTGGCGCGACCTCATCCGTCTAAGCGCGGAGCTTGACGGGTTTCCGAAGTACCTGGGGCAGCATCCGGGGGGAATGATTCTATCCTCGACGCCGCTGATAGACATCGTGCCGGTGGAGCGGGCGGCCACCGAAGGCCGGTACGTCTGCCAGTGGGACAAAGACAGCATTGACGATGCGGGGTTTGTGAAGATCGACTTTCTGGCGCTCGGGGCTCTATCACAATTGCAGGAAGCTATTGAACTGATACGGACGCACACCGGCAAGCGAATCGATATGTCCCGCATCGATTTTGAAGACAAGGCGACCTATGACATGCTCTGCAAGGGAGATACGATAGGCATATTCCAGGTGGAATCCGCGGCGCAGATGCAGACGATAACGCGCCTGAAACCCCGCAACCTGCTGGACATGGCGCATGAAGTGGGGGCGGTGCGGCCGGGGGTGGGCGTCAACGGGGGTGTGCAGGAATACCTGGCACGGCGGATGAAGAAAAAGCCGGTCACCTATGATCATATCCTGGAAAAACGGGCACTGGAGCGCACGCTGGGGATCATCCTATTTCAGGACCAGGTAAACCAGGTGGCGATAGACGTGGCGGGCTTTGCGCCCAGCGAGGCGGACCGGCTGCGCCGCGCGTTCGGCAGAAAGCATAATAAAGAACTGATTGCCCAATACTGGGAGAAGTTCCGGAAGGGGGCGGCGGAGCGGGGGGTCAGCGAAGAGGCAGCGCAGGCGATATTCAAAAAGTTCAACGGCCAGTATATGTTCCCGGAATCGCACGCCTTCGCCTTCGGGGTGACGGCGTACCAGGCGTCATGGCTGAAGCTGCACCATCCGCTAGAATTCTTTGTAGGGATATTCAACCAGCAGCCGATGGGGTTTTACAACCTCGAGACGCTCAAAGAAGATGCGCGGCGGCACGGCATATACGTGCTCAATCCGGATGTGAACAAAAGCCGGGCAAAAAGCGTCATCGAGGATGGCAAGTTGAGGCTGGGGCTGCTCCACGTGATGGGGCTGGGGGCAGCGGCGGCGAAGGAAATTGAAGAAGGCCGCATCAAACAGGGAGAATTTAAGAATATCGGGGATTTTCTGGTAAGCACGGGGGTGCTGGAAGAAGTCGCCCTGAACCTGGCCACGGCAGGGGCTTTTGACAGTCTGCAGCCCAACCGGCGAAAGGCCAAGTGGGAGATCGGTTTGCGCTACCGGCCCATCAATTCGCAACTGCCGCTGGCCCTGCCGGTGGAACAGGACCTGATTGATCTGGAAGCGCCGGGGGACTGGGAGAACATGAAAGGGGAATACAACGTGCTAAGCCTGTTCCCGGCCGGACACATTATGTCAAAAATACGGCCCGGTTTCAGCGCGGAGGTACGCAGCAGCAGGGACATCGACAGGATGGTAGACGGGGCGGAGGTAACGACGGCGGGGCTGGTGATCCGGCGGCAGAGCCCGCGGGGGAAGGTGGTCTTTATCACGCTGGAGGACGAGTTCGGGCATATACCGTGCATGGTATTCCCGCAGGTCTACGCCCAGTACGAGCACCGGTTCAAAAGCGCGTTTCTGGCAATAAAGGGGAATCTGACGCGGCGGGAGGGGACGCATAACGTAGTGATAACGCAGGTGAAACCGTTCCATGCGCTGGACAAGGTACCGGCGTCAAAAGATTGGCGTTAAGAACGAAGCGATTCACCATCCTAAATTTAATGGATCCCATGTCACGATTCATCATGATTTTCTTATAAAAAGCGGCTAATTAGCACAGAATATATGGCTATTAGGAAAAAATAGCACGAATAACAGGTAGAATCCGGGCCAATTGGCACCCTGGCAAGGAGGAAATAGGTAGATTTACTCATGGTAGACTAAAAGAAAATTTGCCTATACTAACAAAGATTCCCCAAAAGGAGAATTTATGAAAATATCAAAGAAGCTTACCCCATTCCTCTTTATCGTAGCTATGATAATGATTTTTGCCAGCTGCAGCAGCCCGGCGGCTACCCCCACTCCCACCCCTACCCCCAAACCTACGCCGACCGCTACGGCTACACCAACGCCAACTCCGACTTCCTCCCCAACGCCAACCCCCACACCGGCGCCAACGACGACAGTTGCGCCATCACCGACTCAAACACCCACGCCTACCCCGCAGTTTAATGTGAAAACGGCCAACAAAACGGGCATCGGGGATTTCCTGGTTGATGGGAAGGGAATGACCCTATATTATTTCACCCGTGACACCATCGGCAAGAGCACCGCCACTGCTCCGATTCTTACCTCATGGCCCATTTTCTACGCGGAAAAGGTCGTGGTTCCGGCGGGTCTGAAAGCGGAAGACTTCACCACCATCACCCGTGATGACGGCATGAAACAAACCGCCTACAAGGGGTGGGCGCTATACCATTTTGCCGGAGATGCAGCCGCCGGAGACATCCTGGGCGAAGGTCTCGGCAGCGTCTGGTATCTCATGAAGATCCCGTTCTACAACGCCATGATTGAAACCAAATCAGGCGTGGGGAATTATCTTATCGACCCCGCAGGCAAGTCGCTGTATTATTTCACCCGTGACATGATTGGCAGGAGCAACGCCGCGGCGGCAGTTCTGGTGAACTGGCCCATTTTCTACGCCGAAAAACCGATAGTCCCCAGCGGCCTGAAGGCTGAAGACTTTGCCACAATTACCCGTGATGACGGTATTAAGCAAACTACTTACAAAGGTTGGCCGCTCTACTATTATGCTAAAGATGCAGCTGCCGGTGACACGCTGGGCGAGGGAGTGGGGGGCATCTGGTTCCTCATGAAAGCGCCTTTCTATAATGTAATGCTGGAAACCAAGGCCGACGTGGGCAACTATCTGATCGACCCCAGAGGCATGACGCTGTACTATTTCGCCCGCGATACTATCGGCAAGAGCAACGCCGGCAGCGCCGTCATTGCAAATTGGCCGGTCTATTATGCCGGCAACGTACCAGCTAATCCTTCAGGCAACATGACCGCGCCTTCAATTCTTAAGACGAATGATTTCACAACAATTACCCGCGACGACGGCACGAAACAGACTGCTTACAGGGGCTGGCCTCTTTACTACTACATTAATGACATGAACCCCGGAGATACACTGGGAGAGGGTGGGGGGGGAATCTGGTTCGTTTTGAAGCAGCCTTTCTATGCGGTTATGCTGGAGACCAACAGTACGCTGGGCAACTATCTCGCTGATTCCAAAGGGATGACACTGTACTATTCCACGCTTGATTCTAATAGCAACAGTACAGCCACCCTGGAGACACTTAGAAACTGGCCGATCTTCATGGCGGATAATTTGACCGCGGTTTCCGCAGTACAGAGCTCGGATTTCGCCACAATGACCAGGACAGACGGGCAGAAGCAAATTACTTACAAAGGCTACCCGCTTTACTATTATGCCGGGGACAAAGCGCCCGGGGATATGCTGGGGCAGGGGGTAGGGAGAAACTGGTATGTAATTGACCCCGGTAAGCTGACGACGGCCCCGGCTACTCCGATTCCCAGCAGCGGCAGCGGAGGCTACTAGTTTATTTTTCGTTTGACGAAGAACCCCCTGGGACTAAAGCCGGATTCACTCGTAATATCGGGGGGGGGGGAGGATTTCTCCTCCCCCTTTTTTTCTGGTTTTTGTTCACAAGGTTTGCATTTAGTTGCCTGATTAGGGTAATCTGAGGCATCTATTGCACATTCTTTCTTCTTGCCGCTTAACATTAAACTGCAGAATGAAATCCCCGGCAAAGATCAATTACAGAGTCATAATGACCAGGAGATTCAAAAATAATTGAAAGTTAAACGGTGCGTGGAGACCACGGCGACGCCGGAGAGAGTCTGGCATTTTCTGGTAAATCCGGATACCATCCCGGTGTGGTGCACTCCAGCCAAGAAACTCCGGCTGACCGGCGAGACGGCCTTCGGTCTGGGAACCACATTCTATTTTGAAGAAAAGGCCTCCGGACAGCATCTAAAGCTTAATCTCAAGGTAACCGAATGGGCCTTG
>JANYKH010000109.1 GCA_025358235.1 Chloroflexota bacterium | reverse complement strand
CGCCGACCGAAAGCGCAGCATATGTCATTCCAGCGAAAGCTGGAATCCAGGTATTAAAATGTCCATTATTTAGCTTCATGCTCGCTTAACATAATCTCTTGTCCTCGCCCCTTGAGGGAGAGGATTAAGGTGAGGGGACACCATAAGGGCGCAGCCCGATACCGCCTCCTGCATTCCTTGGCCGACGGGAATGCGCCTGGGGGTTATCTTCCCCCCTAAAACCCCGCGTTCCCCCTCGTCCGTATCTTCACCGCCGCCTCATATATCCCCTTGTTCTTCGAGATATATTCTTCGGTCAGGCTAAATCCGTGCTTGTAGGGCTTGTTCTTTCCATCCACCGTCACAAAAGTCGCCATGTTTGAGATCAAAGCCCCTTTATCGCCCCGCCGGTGCACTTCGCTGTTTACCGTGATGCTCGTTGCTCCCAGATATGCCACTCTCGAGATAAGCTCGATGATGTCCCCGCTGTTCACCGGCTTCTTGAAGTTCATCTCATTTACCTGCACGCACACCACGTCCTGCGGTTTGCCGCACAGCCGGGACGCGGTGATAAATCCCGCCTCCACCAGCCACTTCGCCATCTGCCCCGCGAATAACGTCCCGTGGTGGTTCAGGTCTTCCGGACGCACCAGGTGCAGGATAACTGACTCCAATATCGGTTCCATAAATCGCCCCCTGCCGCAAACTACTCTATATTCAGCATACCGCGATGCCGTCAATTTTGTAACCACTTTCCCCTTTCAATCCGTCTTCCCCCCCCCACGTCATTCTGGACTTGATCCAGAATCCAGGTAACCCCGCGGTGTTATCCTGGAGCAGAGCGAAGGGTCTCAGGGCTGCGGGGTCGCCAAAACCAGTAGGTACTATGAACGGTCGTTTTTCTCTGCCCGCATTGGTACTTCAATGCCGGTGTCTGAACCAAACTAGCGCCTCTTCATCAACGATAACATCAATAACCTGAAGAGGACGGGTGATGGGGGCTTTTCAATATAAACTCCCCTCTCCACGCAGAACACACTTCAGCCAACACCTCACTTGAGCGTGGAAAGGGGCCGGGGGATAGCAGAAACAAATCACCGATTTCTTGCTTAAAAGCCCCCCCCCGCGACAATCTCCTCTTGCCCCTACCCGAACTCCCGTGCTATCCTGTCCCGTGCCCACGCTTTACCTGCTGACACTTGCCGCTTTTTCCCTCAATAATCCCCGTCCTTCGTTTTGTAAGGCTGCTTTTTCTGAGATCAAAAGCCTCACATCTCTTACGGAACGAATCGAGCGTAAAATAACCCCGTCGGACCTGTTTACCGCAGCCCTCAGGCACAAAAAGGAGTCAATAATATCAAAAACTTGGTTTCAAACAAAAACGAATAACGCCGGTGAACAAATCTCTACGTACTTGCCCTTAACTTCACCATCCCCCCTTTCCCCTACCCCAAAACCTGCTAAAATACATCTTGGGGCTTCAATTTGCCCCCGCACACTCGCATCATCTTTAGGGGGTGGTTATCATCGCTAAACCTATTAAGTTCGGCACCGATGGCTGGCGCGGCATCATCGCGGAGGACTTCACTTTTGACAACGTTCGCGCCTGCGCCCAGGGCTACGCGGATTACCTCATGCAATCCAAACTCGCTGCCCGCGGCATCATCATCGGCTATGATAACCGCTTTGAATCGGAGGATTTCGCCGCGGCCACCGCGGAAGTCCTCGCCGGAAACGGCATCAAAGCCTACCTCTTTAAAAAGGCCGTGCCCACTCCCGTCGTCAGCTACTGCGTCTGGGACCGCAAGGCGGGGGGCGGCGTTGTCATCACCGCCAGCCACAATCCCGCCGTCTACAACGGCTTCAAAATCAAGAGCGAATTCGGCAGCAGCGCCTCGGAAAATGTCACTTGCTCCGTCGAGGACAGCATTAACCTCGTCTCGGATAAGAATATTAAGCGAATGCCCCTCGCCCAGGCCCGCCGCCAGGGCCTCGTCGAGGATGTTGACTTCTGCGACACCTATTTCGCTCAGGTTGGCCGCCTCGTTGATCTGAAAGCTCTTCGCGATGCCGGTCTCAAAGTCGTCGTCGACCCTATGTTCGGCGCGGGCTGCGGTTTTCTGGAGCACCTCATCGGCGGCGGTAAAACCAAGTTGATTCCGGTCAATAGCGAGCGCAACCCGATGTTCCCCGGCATGGAGCGCCCGGAGCCTATCGCCGTCAACCTCAAAGCCCTCTCCGCCGCGGTCAAAAAGGAAAAGGCGGTCGTCGGTCTCGCCCTCGATGGCGATGCGGACCGCATGGGCATTATGGCTGAAAACGGCGAGTTCCTTACTCAGCTTCAGGTCTTCGCCCTGCTTTGCCTCTATCTTCTAGATGCGCGAGGCCAGCGCGGCCCCCTCGTCAAAACCCTCACCACCACCAGCATGGCCTATCGCCTCGGCGAACTCTATAACGTTCCCGTCTTCGAAACTTCCGTCGGCTTCAAGTACGTCGCCCCTGTCATGGAACGTGAAAATGCCCTTATCGGCGGCGAAGAAAGCGGCGGCTATGGCTTTCGCGGCCATGTCCTCGAACGGGACGGCATCCTCGCCAACCTCTATTTCCTTGATTTTATCGTGCGTACCGGCAAATCGCCCACGCAGTTGATTGAATATCTCTACAGTAAGGTCGGCCCCCACTACTATGAGCGTGAGGACTTCACCTTTCCCGAGGAACACCGCCAGCAGATCGCCAACCGCGTCGCCATGAGCGGCCTCAAGTCCATTGACGGCTCGGCTATCGAGAAGCTGGATATGCGGGACGGCTTCCGCTTCAATCTCGCCGATAATAGCTGGCTTCTCATTCGCTTTTCCGGCACGGAACCCGTGCTGCGCATTTACTCCGAAACTAACTCTAAAGAACGCGCCAGGAAGTTGGTCGACTTCGGTAAAACTCTGGCCGGCGTTCAATCCACGGGGTGTTAAAATGGTTGTTGATCTCGATAAGATAAAGTATCAGACCTCTGATCCTCAGGACATGTTCGGCTGTCTCAAGGACATGCCCCAGCAGTGCCGCAAGGCCTGGGACCTCGCCGGGAAGTTCAAACTCCCGGATGATTTTGAGGCCATTAATAAAGTTGTCATACTTGGCATGGGCGGCTCCGCCATCGGCGGCGATCTTGTCGGCAGTCTCGCCCTGTCTGAATCCGTCATCCCCATCATCGTCGTGCGGGACTATAATCTCCCCGCTTGCGTCGATGAGAAAACCCTGGTTGTCGCCAACTCCTACTCCGGCAACACGGAAGAGACTCTATCCGCTTTTGGGCAGGCTTTGAAGAATGACTGCAAAAAACTGGCGATTACTACCGGCGGCAAACTGGCCCGCGTCGCGGAATTGACCGGCACGCCCGTCTTTAAGTATGAATACCCCTCCCAGCCCCGCGCCGCCCTTTCCTGGAGCCTGTTGCCTCTCCTGTGCTTTCTACAGAAGCTTGGCGTGGTCAAGGATAAGAACAAAGACGTCAAAGAAGCCGTTGATATCCTGACCAAACTTCAGCCTGAAATCAGCCCTGATGTCGCTACCTCCGCCAACCCCGCCAAACAGCTTGCCTGGAAGGTTTACGGCAACATCCCCTTCATCTATGGCGCGGAAAATCTCTCCG
>JANYKH010000049.1 GCA_025358235.1 Chloroflexota bacterium | reverse complement strand
CTTCCGTTCCTGGCTGCGTAATAGTGAGTGCCGTCGGCAGGTGTTTGAATGCGTTCCTTCGTCTGAGTTGCGGAATAGGGAGCGCCGGTGATGCTCGATGGCACCGTCAAGCCTGTGATCTGTGTGGATCTGAGCGGAAAGCGGGATAGCGGGTGCTCGGTGTAAATCCGCAAAAAATCTTTCAGGGTGGAGCCTTCTTCAAGCGCGATAACCTCGGGGCGGGGCACCATTACCTCGCGCGCGGGCCGGTCTCCGAAATCGAAGACGCTGTGCAGCAGTCTGGCCTCCTGGTCTTCAACGGTGCCCTCTTTTCTGCCTAGAGATATCATTGCCCTGATCTCTTCCGGACTGGCCAGAGAGCGGGCTACCGGTTTGCCGCCCATTTTGAGGGAAAGCTTCGTGGCGATCCATCCCAGGACGAAAACCACGGGTGAAAAAAGCGTCCCGACGAATTCCATCAGCGGCGCATATTTCAGCGCCAGCCGTTCCGTATGCTGGGTGGCAAGGGTCTTAGGCGTTGTCTCGCTGAAAATCAGCAGAAAAGCGGTTACCACAAACGTGGAAAGGATAAGACCTTGCGGACCTAGCAGGGTGATCGCCAGTGCCGTGCCGAGTGAGGCCGCGGCGGTATTTATCAGTCCGTTGCCCAGCAGCACGGTAGATAGCATCCGTTCTGGCCTGGCGACGATCCGGGCTACCCGTTCCGCATTGGGAATATTTTTATCCAGCATTTGCTGCACGCGGAATTTCGGCAGGGAAATATAGGCCGTTTCAGCACTGGCGAAAAAGGCGGAAAGAACGAGGCAGATGAGGAATAAAACGATATAGATTACTAATTCTAATATGGGCATAAATTATTTTAATGATAACATCGGTCTGCGGGGGTGTCAAAAATAGAAGGTTATTTTAAGCAATAATTCGGGGGATTATTGTACGTTTTGTGCGCACACATGACCGGATTGACTGAGTTACCGGCTGGTTGACGAAAGATGCCCGCTTGACTAGAATAATTTAGCTGTCTATGGGAGGAAAGGAAATCGAAATAATTTTGGCGGTTTTTGTAAGCCTTTACATTATTCCTGCGATGGTTGTTTTTGTGCTGATTTACATTAGAGCCGCCAAGCATGCAGGCCAGGCCGTTTCCACCGCCTCTGCCGCCCCTGTGAAAGAACCGCGAATTCCAGTGGTCGGTCCGCCGGAATCAGCTAGCCAGGTTTCCCCCGTAGCTGAAATCCTCAATCCTGAAGCATTCACCGGAGATAGGCGGAGGATATTGATAGCTCACGCGGCCGCCTACCGGTCCCTGGCTCAGAAGACAGGTAAAACCGGCACTCCTCAGGCAACGGTCCGGGATTTACTTGTTGATACTGTTGGGCTTTCCCCCGTGCTGTGCCGGGCTTTTAATGAATTGACCGGCCTTGCGGAAAAAGCGCTCTATTCTGAATGTGAATTTGGAACCGCAGAGGCTGTCAGGGCTGAACAACTCAGGGAAGAAGTGGTTCAGGGCCTTTCAAGGCCCGAATAAAACTCCGGCCTAAATCCGCTGCGCGATTTTGACTTCCGGATGCAGCTTTGCTTGGATTTCGCCGGTCTTCGTCTGAATATAATCGTTTGTGGTCAGTTCCCCCGCCACCTTTTTGCAGCCGACTGTGACGGCAGAAGCATCCCGCCCCCCGAGAGTCTGTCCGATCTGGTTGAGCCCCATAGCCGTTTCTTTGCGGAGCAGGTACATCGCCACGCGCCTTGCCAGTGTCGCTTCTTTATCGCGCCGGGCGCCGCAGAGGTCGGCCGTCGGAATCTGGAAGGCCTCGGAAACCAGTTGAATAATGTGGGTGTGGGTATTCATGCCGGTAGGCAGGCTCTTGGAACCGATGTCCCGCAGCGCTTTGGCCGCCATTTCCATCGTGGGCAGGGTCTGCAGCAGGCGGGCGTAAGCCAGCACCCGGTTCAGCGAGCCTTCAAGTTCGCGGATATTCTGGGCCATCTGCTGCCCGATAAATTCAAGTATCTGCGGATCGAGCGTCGCCTGACGCTGCCGTACCTTGGATTGAAGGATAGCAAGGCGGGTCTCGAAATCCGGCGGCTGGATATCAACGGTAAGTCCCCATTCAAACCGGGACCGTAATCGCTCTTCCAGGAGCGGCATAGACTTGGGCGGCCTGTCACTGGTGATGACGATCTGGCGGTTGGCGTTGTGCAGTTCGTTAAAAGTGTGGAAAAAGCCTTCCTCGGTCTGTTCCTTGCCGCCGATAAAATGGATATCGTCTACCAGCAGGATTCCCGCGGAACGGTATTTGCTGCGGAATTCCTCGGTCTTGCGTTCCCGGATGGCGCTGACAAATTCGTTGGTGAATTGCTCACCGGTGACGGAGAGTACGCTCAGGTTTTTGGCTCTGGCGGACTGTCCGATGGCATGCAGAAGGTGGGTCTTGCCCAGACCGGGGCCTGCATAAATGAATAACGGATTGTAGGCGTGGCCGGGGTTGTCAGAGACAGCCATCGCGGCGGCACGGGCCAGTCGGTTGCCGGGGCCTTCGATAAAGGTATCGAACGCGTAGTCCGGGTTAAACCGGGGGCGATCGGAAACGGTCATTTCGATTTCAGGCCGGGGTAGTTCGGCGCCGTCATTGCCCACGACGCGGAAGTAGACCTGAACGTCAGAGGATGTATGAGCGATGAGGGACTTCTGGATTAAGGAACGCTGGTTTCTGCTCAGGTATTCCGAGACGAAAGTGTTGGGCACACCTACTAAAAACTGGGTGCCCTCGTAGCTTATCCCGATGGTCTTTTCGAGCCATGTCCGGTAGTTGGACTTGTTGACCTGAACCTGCAGTTCACCTAGAACGGTTTCCCAGATCTTTGATGCGCTGTTTGCCATGAAGTCCTTGGTACAGGACTTGACCGCTTCAGCCCTTTCAGGCACAGACTTCCCCTATGGTGAAAGGTTCCCTGGAAAATATTTCTTCGGTTCTTTATGAACCGGGGGGTCTGTTTAGTCTCGTGTCAATCCGTAACGGGAAAAGAATAACATCCCGTTGACCGCCTAGCAAGGTTAATGTCAGTTATTACGGGCTGCTTGGTAACCTAAGCCTAACGTAATACCTCCCCCAAGGTCTCGTTTTCGCTTGCTATCTCCCTTAACGAGGCAACTTGTTGGAAATATTTTTAGGTGTTAGAATTTCCGTGTAAGGGGAAAAACTTGAAAATATTATACATGGGCACGCCTGATTTCGCAGTCCCTCCGCTGGGGTACCTCGTACAAAATAACTATGATGTTTTAGCGGTTTATACCCGGGTGGACCGTCCCTCCGGTCGGGGCCGTGCTATTGCGGCATCCCCGGTTAAAACTGCCGCGCTGGAACTGGGTCTAACGGTAAAACAGCCGCAAAACCTGAAAGGCCCTGAAACCCTGGCGGAAATGGCCGCTCTGAAACCGGACGCCATCGTGGTTTGCGCCTTCGGACAAATTTTACCCCGCGCGGTGCTTGACCTGCCTAACTTCGGCTGCTTCAATATTCACCCCTCCCTGCTCCCCCGCCACCGCGGCGCCGCCCCCATGCCCGCCGCTATTCTCTGCGGTGATGAC
>JANYKH010000017.1 GCA_025358235.1 Chloroflexota bacterium | reverse complement strand
CGATTTGCAGACTGCGGTTGACGTCGTACACCTGTTCCTGCAGCCTCGTTACATTCGCTGCCTTCTCGTTTCGTAAAAGCATTGCCGGCGCCAGCAGAGCGATAAGAATTGCCAGACCCACCGGAGCCGCCATCGTGCGCCAGGAACGGGGCTTCGTAGTCGTCCGTTTGCGTGAAATCAGCAGGTTGATATCGATATCCCGGAAAGCCCCTTCCACGGGTTTCTGATTCCCCCCCGCCCCCTTCAGCGCCAACCCGATGTTGGCAGCATACTGCATGGATGGCATGTCCGCCGGAATCTCCAGTTTTGATTTGATAATTTCTACCGGGCGTCCTGTGCTCTGCCCCAGCCGTTCCAGCACCGCAGGATCTCTGGCCTGTGATCCGGATAAAAGCAGCAGAGTTTGTGCCGTGATAGGCCTCGCCTTGTTCGTAATGTTGTGAAAATCGATTGTCCGGTTGATCTCATCCACCAGTTGCGGCAGCAGGTCTTCGATATCCTGATTCTCGCCGCGGGGAGTGGCTGTATGCATTATGGATGGCAAACCGGCAGAAACAATTGTAATTTCTGAGCTGTCAGACTCAAAATCAACGATAATGGCATCGGCTCTCGCCGCTGCGCGGGCTAGCGCCAGCGGTTTAATATCGATGCTCCCAAGTTCAACCCCCGCCAGGGAGAACGTTTTGACCATGGCATCGATCTCGGTGCGGGGCGCCCCGATGACGAAAACTTTGGTTTCTTCAGCCGTTTGGCCGGTGATAAACCACTCGATGTAAATATCCTCAGGGGGGAGGGGGATTTCTTTACGGGCCGCTCTTTCCACGGCCTCTTTCATCATCGCCGGCTTTAATGCCGGAATAGATAATGTCCTGTAGGTAAATGACAGCCCGTCAATGCAGGCGGCTACGTTCTTTCTTTCCAACTTTAGTGTGGTGAAAAGAATGTTTAATATTTGGGCCAGGGCTTCCGGCTGCATGATCTGTCCGCCCCGCACTACCCCCGGTTTCAGCGGCTCAGTTTTCCATACCCGGATGGCGTTTCCACTGGAAGACGTCAGGCTCACCGCCCGGCTGTTGATAATTACGCTAACGGCCATCGGCGGCTCCTTGCTGTGTCCCGGGTAAGGTAATCAGAGAACAAATGATCGTCGCGTTGACGAAACCCGGTTGAATTTCCCCGGTAGAGTCCAATGTCACTTTTTCTATGGCCAGAGCGGGGAATGCCTTTTTATCTTCTAAACCTTGCAGGAAGTTAACCACGTTAGGCCGGTTGCCCAAAACGGATAACTCCAGCCGCATTGTACTGTAGGTGTTCTCGGTAATCTTGCGGTCTGTGAACGGAAAACTTACCGCGGGATCCATTTTCACATTCACCTTGTTCGCCAGATCATAAAAACTGGCGAGCGCTTCCGTACCGTTTACTTTTGCCGGAGAATAGGGTTCTTTTGCCGCAGCGCTGATAGTTTTGGCCTCATCCAGGCGTTTTGCCTGGTCTGCAGAGGTTTTCGGTAAAAGCGCCAGCGCCTGCGATGCCGCCTGCAGACGCGGAGACAGTTCGTCCACCAGCCTGCTTTGCCTCAGGTAATCTGAAAGCAGGTAAAGCTGCCCGGCGACCACGCAAATGACCAGCAGGCCGATTAAAAAACTACGCCGTGACAATTATCCCTCCAGCCTCGGAAAAATGTTATTTTTTCTTTTCATCCATTTTTTTGAAGATATTATACAGCACCCCGAGAATTACCAGATTTATTATGGCTATTACCGCCAGCAGTGAATTTGAAAGTGCGACTGATCCAGTATTCATCTTGGTCCTCCAAAATCATTATTTATACCCGCAGGATATTCCATGATACAACACGTACGACTCCGGTTGTAATTATTATTTGTGCTGTTATCTGAGTACCGCCGCTTCGCGCGACTATATTGTAAGCCTTTATATCCGAGTTTGATATCTGCAGCGTGATCACCCAGCCGTGATCCGTGGGCCCACGGTAAACCAGGGCGAAAACATCTCCGGTGACCTGTATCAGAGAAGGTTCATACGCTGCGCCGGCCTCATATATGAGGGAGTCTATCAGCGTGGCGTTAATATCGCCGTTAGTCGCAATACTGACGGTGACCATTTCGCCGTCATTGTTATCACCCCGGTAGGCTACTGCAAAGACGCCCCCTGCTAAAGCTACCATTGACGGCCAATAACCGTTAGTAGTATCAAATTCCAGGGTGTCGATGAAACTGACTCCGATAACCCCGGCATCGGTGATGTTCAACGTAGAAATAAAACCGTCGCTGGCCGCTCCGCGGAAGGCAATGGCGTAAACTGTGCCTGACACCCGCAGAATATTCGGTTCGTAGAAGTTGGCATTTAGCACCACACGACTCTGAACCACGGTATCGGTTATTGCCCCGTTTGCCGCTACAGTGATCGTGGCGAAATAGCCATTAACGCCCGTACCCCGGTAAGCTATCGCATAGTTGCTGCCGGCAAGCAGAATAATGTCAGGCTCAAAGCAGTTACTAGTATCGAATGTCATATTATCTATCGCAGCATTGCCAATAACACCGGCAGAACTGATATCAAATGTAGTAATAATCCCCACGTCTTTGTTGCCGCCGTAAACACAAGCAAAAACACTCCCTGAAATATTGATTATCCTGGGCGTTTTTGCTATGGCGGCAAAGTTAAGGGTATCTATCACGCTTTTAACGATGGTTCCGTTGGTATTTATCTGGAATGTTTTGGCATAACCTACATTCTTATCGTTGCCATAAACTACCGCGTAAACAGTCCCTGAAACGTGAATAATTTTAGGATTAAATACTCTTAATGTGTCAAAGGCATAAGTATCGATAATTGCCGCTCCGATTTGCCCGTCCGCCCCGATGCTGAAGGTGGTTACAAATCCGTCGTCAGTAGCCCCCCGGTAAACGGCGGCGTAGATGGTGCCGGAAACCGGGATGATTTCCGGCGTGTTGGCGGCCCCCCCGTAGAACATTAGTGAATCGGTGATTGTGTTGGTGATCGTGCCTACCTTCCCGCCCCCACCCGGTGCATCAATCCGCGTGACTGTGATGGCCGGGGTCATGCCGTTTACCTGGTTGGGCAGAGCATAAGACGTTGTGCTGCCTATTGTGGGGAGCAGCGTCCCCACCGTCCCGTCCGTGATGTTCCAGATAGCGTGTTCTACCGCGGCGTCACAGGCGTAAGATTCTTTGTTTAATGCGCCGTATGTCCCGGTGCTTCTCAGGTTGGTGTCGGCGTTGGATAAAAACGGGGTTACCACCAGAGCTACCAGCATCAATGCCGCCAGAGTCAGAGGCAATATTTGCCCTTCCTGAGTTTTTAGCCGCTTAAGTCTGCGGCCGCAAATATACTTGATAAGTCCCTGTTTCAACTACTGCCATTCTCCCTGTCGGAGTACAGGTAATATTCATGGACACCAGCTTGCCGTTTACAGTGAATGAGAGATTGGTGATATTACGTGCGATGGTGGTTATCTGAGCGCCGTAGGTGCGCCTCAGTTCCGTTCCGGACAAAGCGTAAGTTATCGTGCCGCCCCCGGACGGCAAATTTAACACCAGAGTGGCGCCTCCCCCCGCGGACACCGCCGTGGGGCCGTCCAGCAGAAACCATGAGGCCGCGTTCTGCAATTCATGTCTGGCTTGTAGTTCATTGTCACCCGTTTCGGTAACGGTAGTCAGCTGGTAGATTACTCCGCCCAGTAAGGGGATGATAATACCCACAATCCCCGCCACCACCAGTAATTCCACCAGGGTAAACCCTGCCTGATGCAGCTTCACCGGTTCACCTTGTAGTCTTCCAGTGTCAGTATGGTATTGGCGCCGCGCATGACGTTAACCGTGATTTTCTGAATATCGGTGTTGCCGTAAAGACTTGAATTAATCGCTTTCGTCAGGGTGTAACCACCGGGCGCGGCTACGGCGGCATAAGAAGCGCCACTGGCGTCATAGGTTGCCGCCTTAATGGTTTCTATTTGTGTTTCCGCCAGTCGATAGGCTACGGTTTGCTCGTCCTGCACCCCGATTGCCAGCATCCCCGTGGAAAGGGCCGTCATAAACCCTGCCAATGCGATTGCCAAAATGGACACCGCTACCAGAGTTTCCGCCAGCCCGATCCCCTGTTCCTGTTTTAGCCGGCCGGCTAACCTGGCAGAAAAAATCCCTTTTAAGCCCCGCCTGAGCTTTATCATCAATGTATCGTCTTCATGATTGAATACATCGGCAGCATTATGGCGAGCAGTAAAAACGCCACCGCCATACCTATAAATATTGTCAATGAGGGTTCGATCCACGTTATAAGGGTTCTTATTTTCTGGTCCGTCCGGGTCTCAAAATATCCGGCCAGGGTACTGAATGCTGAATCGATGGTGCCGGTCTGTTCCGCGGTGGAAAGCAAGCGTACCATCATACTCGGGAAAAGATGGCTCTCTTTCATCGGCGCCGCCAGCCCTTCCCCCTGCAGCAGTTTCACTTTTACTCTAGATAAGGCATCGATAAAAACAGTGTTGGTGGTGGATGCTTTCATCGCCGCCTCAACGGCTTCCGGCAGCTGTAAACCCGCTTTTAGCAACATGGAGCAAGTGCGGCAGAATTTGCCCAGTTGTCGTTGAAGTATAATCGTGCCGACAATTGGTATCCTGTACATCATCCGGTCTAAAAATCTCTGACCAAACGGGAACTTCGTCAGCGCATAACCCAAAATTACCAGAATCAGTACTACCGCAATTATGATGAATTTTTGATTGGTAAAAAAATCGGTCATGGAGATTAAAAACAGCGTCGCGGGCGGGAGCGTAGAGTGAAAAGACTCAAAGAGCCGCACCATCGGCGGCAGAACGATAGTTATCATCATTACAAAGGCTGCCGCGGCCATCAATGTCACAAAAGCCGGATAGGCCAGCGCCTTCTTAATTTTGTTCGCTGTGCGCAGTTGGCTGTCCATATATTCAGATACCTGCCGCAGCCCGCTTTCCAGGTCGCCGCTGCGCTCACTGGCTTCAATTACCTGCCAGAAAGACGGGGGGAAAATATCAGGATATTTCTGTAAAGCCCGGGAAAACGGCTTGCCGTCCTGGACTTCCTTTATGAGTCCGGAAACAACATCCTTGAGCGATGGTTTTTCCAGTTGGTCCAGCACAAGTTGCAGGGAAACTACCAGAGATGAGCCGGATTCCATGAAAGATGCCAGGTAATTGATGAGGTCTATGACTTCTTGCTGTTTAACGCCGAAAATGGAAGGGATGATTTTATACAGCGGTTGCGGTTCCGGTTTACCCCGCAGACTCAGCACGTATTGAAAACCGGCTTCGTATAATGCCTGTTCCGCCAGGGTATCTGAAGCCGCTTCGACGACCCCCTGGACTATTTGTTTATCTGCCCGGCTAGCCTGATATTGAAATATCATGCAAACATCAGTCCGCTACGGAGAAAGCGCTCCGCATGACTTCAGCGATGGACGTAATGCCCTTTTGTACCTTTATCATTCCGTCCTGGCGCATCGTTATCATCCCGTCTTTTACCGCCTGCGCTTCAATATCTACCGAGTTGGCGTTGACAGTGAGCATTCGCCGGATGGCGTTTGTCAAAATCATCGTTTCAAACAGGCCGATTCTGCCCTGATAACCGGTACCGGAACAGAGGTTACAGCCAGGACCGCGGGTGTAAAACTGCTTCGGGCGGTCGGGCGCCTCACGGTCAAAAGCTGCTATTTCCACTTCATCGGGCTGGTAAACGGCGCGGCAGTGCGGGCACAACCGGCGGTTTTCTTTCTACCGTTTCTCATGAATTGCGTACCCCCCTCACCTCCATCAAGAGCTTCGCGGAAATTCTGCTTAACTATGATGAAGACCGGGACACCCAAAAAGAATTCCTCGGCATTATCAATGAGGAAAGCGACCGCCTTACCCGCCTGATCAACGACTTTCTGGACCTTTCCAAGATTCAGGCCGGCCGCATGCAGTGGAAAGTTTCTGATCTTGATCTTGATCCGGTTATCGAAGCCGCCATGGTCACTATTCGTCCCCTGATTGAAAAAGCCCGTCTGAAACTTAAACAGGATATACAGCCCGGTTTGCCCATGGTCAGAAGCGATAAAGACCGCCTTACACAGGTCTTTACCAACCTCGTCGGCAACGCCATCAAATTTACCCCGGAGGGCGGCAGCATTAAGATCAAGGTCTGGCTCACCCCCAGCACTGGGAAAGAGCCGGATATGGTTACCGTAGGTATTACCGATACCGGCATGGGTATTGCTGAACAAAACCATGAGAAGATTTTTGAAAGATTTGGCCAGGTTGGGGATGTGCTTAAAGACCGTCCCAAGGGCACCGGCCTCGGGTTGCCTATTTGCAAAAAGATCATTGAAAACTTTGGCGGCAAGATCTGGGTGGAAAGCGAACTTGGCCAT
Source organism: Chloroflexota bacterium (assembly GCA_025358235.1). GTDB lineage: Bacteria > Chloroflexota > Dehalococcoidia > Dehalococcoidales > RBG-16-60-22 > JACPQH01. The sequence goes on along the minus strand of JANYKH010000017.1, from coordinate 359 downwards.
GGCAGTACATTCTTTTTTACAATGCCGGCCTCCGGCACCACAGCCCCTGCCGCCCCCGTAGAAAGTGCCTCTCCGGAAATTCCCGCCCCTCCCCGCCATGTTTCCCGTACTATACTGGTCGTCGATAATGAGACTGACGTCCGTAATTTGGTGGGCCGTGAACTCAGAGGTATGGGGCATACCGTCATCGCTGCGTCCAACGGTAAAGAGGCTATTGATCTAGCCCGCCAGCGCCACCCGGACCTAATTACACTTGATGCCATCATGCCCGGGATGAACGGGCTTGAAGTTGCTTCCTTATTAAAAAACGACCCTGAAACCAGGCGGATTCCCATCCTCATTATTTCCGTAGTACAGGA
>JANYKH010000304.1 GCA_025358235.1 Chloroflexota bacterium | reverse complement strand
ATGGGCGGCGGCACTGGCGCGGGCGCCTGGGTTAAGCCCATCGCCGTCATCATTATAGATAAGGAAGGCGTCTCAGTTGAGCCTATCCGCGGCGGGCTGGCGATGGCGGCCGAACGGCTGGCCGAAGCGATCCCGGAAATGATGATGATGTGCATGGAAAAATGGCACGGCGGGAACGGCGGCTGCGATTGCGGTGATGAAGATTGCTGTGACGAAGAAATGGAAGATATGGACGAAAAGGAAGGCTAGTGCTGGCCGTATACATCATTCTCGGCCTCGCGGCATCAGCTACATTACTACTATGTGTGCCGATCGATATGCGTTTTGAGGCGGTTCTCGATAAGCCCCGCCATTTGGACGTTACCGTCGTCTGGCTTTTTGGACTGATCAAAAAGCATCTAGAGAGCGGGAAAGAAAACCCGCCTCTAACGCATGTCAAAACGAAAGGCTCTTCCGGATGGCGCCTGTCATCTGTGCTTAGGCTGCTGCGTACGCGGGGGCTTATGCGCCGGATATGCCACCTCATCCGTGACCTGATCAAATCAGTGCATTTCCGTGAAGTCAGCGTCGATTTACAAATCAGCCTCGGCGACCCGGCTGAGACAGGCATGCTGTTCGCCATGTTAGCGCCAATGACGGTACTTATTGGAAGCGTTTCCCGTTTCCCGTTAAGTTCGCAGCCGACTATCCAGGATGAACCTTGCCTAGGCGGATGCTGCAGCGGGACTGTACGGGTGGTACCATTGCGTTCAGCCGTACCAATAGTCCAATTTATCTTTTCCAGGCCGGCCATGAAAGCATCCAGCCTGATCATTAAGGAAAGATGGAAAAGATAGCGGTTACCATTGGGGAGGGGGTTCAAATACGCGGGGCGGTGATAACTCCTGTCTCGCGGTTTTCTCTGCATTCCTGGCCGTCCCGGCATATGCAAAGCGGCCTGGGTATGAAGTGGGCTATAGCCGTCATCATCTCAGCGCCATCAGGCTCCAAAGTGTTCCTGGCCACCGGGGAGGAAATCCAGTTAAAGGATCTGGTAAAAGAGTACCCCGAACTCAAACAACCTTTAAAGAAGCTTCAAAGTTTTTAAAGGGATATTGCTAACTTCCCGTTCCGGTAGAGTGTCTGTCCGTCTAGTGTCACTTCCCCGCCATCGCGGAGATCAGAAATCATATCCCAGTGGACCGCAGATTCATTCTTGCTGCCGGTCTCAGGATAGCCTGCCCCGGCCGCCAGATGGATCGTCCCCCCTATTTTCTCATCGAACAAAATCTCTCTGGTAAAATTCTGGATGCCTATGTTGGTGCCTATGCCAAATTCCCCAAGGTATCTGGCACCGGGATCCGTATTTAGTGTCTCGTTAAGGAAGGCTTCGTTCTTATCCGCAGTCGCCTTAACTATCTTGCCTTTCTCAAACCAAAGGCGGACACCGCTGACTTCCCGGCCGCCGTAAATCGCCGGAAACGAGTAGTAAATATGTCCTTCGACGCTGTCTTCAACGGGCCCGGTAAATATCTCGCCGTCCGGCATATTCTCATGGCCGTCGCAGTTTATAAACGTCCTTCCGGCGACCGAAAACTTAAGATCGGTCTCTTTTCCCCTGATATGCACGGCGGACTTACCGTTGAGCCAGTCAACCGTTTTCTGCTGCTGCTGTGAAAACCTTTGCCAGTATCCCACGGGGTCATTCATATCGGGAACGCAGGCGCCGTAGACAAAGTCCTCGTATTCTGAGAGGCCCATTTCAGCTTCCTGGGCGGAGGAGTTGGTGGGGTAGGGACCGAGTGTCCAACGTAAAGTTCCGGACGCTGCGCGTTTCATAAATATCTGCATCAATTCAGTCCGGCCGCGTTGCTGCATAACCACCCTGGCAGGGTCAACTTTGCTTAATGACCTGGTGTTGTGTTCGGCCAATATGCTTATGCGGACATCGTAGGTTTCATATGCAAGTTTAACGGGGGGAGCAACATGCTTAAGCTGGTCTTCACTGGCATACTTAAAGTAAATCTCTTCAGAGCCCGGCAGTGAAAGCATCATCAAAGGAAAACCGCCAGCCTGCAATACTTTGGCATAAACTTCTTTGAGTAAGGGTTCCGCGATAGTGCTACCCTGGATCAACACTTTTTCGCCGGGCTTAACCGCCACGGAATATTCCACCAGAACTCTGGCCAAAGCTTCAACTCTAGAATCGGACATGTTTTCCTCCGTCGCCTTTCAGGTCTTGCCATTGAAATAATTGGGAATAATAATTTAAAGAATCCCGCATATGCGGGAAAGCCAAAATACTCTTGACTATCAAAAAAGGGTGGGCTGAGGGGGCTTTTCTTTATAAGGCAGACCCAAATGTTGGTATGCCTGCCGGGTAGCGACCCTGCCCCGCGGCGTCCGTTCCAGAAACCCCAACTGAAGCAGATAGGGTTCGTAAACGTCCATAATGGTATCGGCTTCTTCGCTGATAGACGCTGCAATCGTCTCAAGGCCGACAGGCCCACCACCAAATTTTTCGATAATCGTGCTCAACACCCGGTGATCGATCTCATCAAGCCCAATAGGGTCTACTTCCAGTTGACAAAGAGCGGCCACAGCCACGTCTTTAGTGGCGTTCCCCCCGGCTTTCACCTGGGCGTAGTCCCTGACCCTTTTTAAAAGGCGGTTAGCCACACGCGGCGTACCCCGTGAGCGCCGGGCTATTTCTTTAAGTCCTTCCGGATCGACTTTGATCTTTAAAATTTGGGAGGACCGCTTTAGAATCTGCTCAACATCGGTATTTTCGTAAAAATCCAACCGGTATACCGAGCCGAACCTATCCCGTAGAGGAGCACTAAGCATGGCAAAGCGAGTTGTGGCACCGATTAATGTAAACGGGGGCAAATTCAATCGCAAGCTGCGTGCTCCTGGGCCTTTGCCAATGATTATGTCAAGCGCTGAATCTTCCATCGCCGGGTAGAGGGTCTCTTCTACCGTGCGGCTCATGCGGTGAATTTCATCGATAAACAGCACATCGTGAGGCTTTAGATTGGTCAAAATAGCGGCCAAATCACCACTTCGTTCGATGGCCGGACCGGAGGTAATTTTGATGCCAACGCCCATCTCGGCAGCGATAATATGCGCCAAAGTTGTTTTGCCCAGGCCCGGCGGCCCATATAGGATAACGTGGTCGAGCGCTTCACCGCGGCCCTTCGCCGCCTGGATCGCTATCCGCAGATTCTCTTTAATACGATCCTGGCCGATAAAATCCTCGAACCGCCGCGGGCGCAGGTTCACATCGATCGGGCTATCTTCAACATTGGGCTTGCCTGATATAATTCGGGCTATGGCGCACACCTCTATCCTTATTACTTCTTTTACTACATTGAGCGTAGTTTGTAAAGGATTATTGATAATATTATGTGGGGTATGGATTTTTGGAAATTCTTGATGTATAATCCTGTCTGTATTAGTTATAGCTCTGGTTCATGTCAGGCTCCGAACCGCCTCGTCTGCGAATGGAAGCATTGGATGGCCGGAACGACTAAAAAGAAAAGGAAAGGAGGTCATCCGATGAGTTTCGAAAACAAATCTCTCTCTTGTGCCGATTGTGGGGCAAACTTCGATTTCACCGCTGAAGAACAGGAATTCTTCCAGTCAAAGGGCTACACCAATGAGCCCAAACGCTGTCCCACTTGCCGCGCGGCCAGAAAGTCTGAACGGGGCGGAGGCAGCAATTTTGGTTCTTCCAGCAACTACGGCGCACCCCGGCAGATGTTCCCCGCCACTTGCGCATCATGCGGCAAAACCACTGAAGTACCGTTTGAACCGAGATCCGGCAGACCAGTATATTGCATCGATTGCTACCGCAAAGTTAAACCGAGCCGCTAAAAGTTTAGATTAACTCAAAAACAAAAGACCGGCTGGCCACAAACCAGCCGGTCTTCTTATATCCTCAATCTATAATTATTTTGCATATGCATTTCCAGCACAGACCCTCGCGTATTTTCACCTTTTGATTAAACGAATCTGCTTCTTTACATAATACATACCATCTCATCCCGCCCTACCGTCTGAAATAAATAGAGTATTGCGTGGTAAAATATTTCAGGCAGACGGCGTCAAGGGGGGGCAAGCATGCTTAATACTCGTATTACTAAACTCTTTGGAATCCGTTACCCTATCATCCAGGGAGCGATGCTATGGCTCTCACCGGCGGAACTGGCGGCGGCGGTTTCGAATGCGGGGGGCATGGGTATAATAGCTTCATCCTCTTTTCCGACTATCGAGGAATTCAAGGCTGAAATACTAAAAGCGAAGGCCCTTACTGATAAACCCTTCTGCGTGAATATTACTACCCTACCCAGCCGCAGGCTGATTCAAAACGAGGCTTATATCGAGGCCGCAGGGAATGAGCAGGTAAAAGTTATAGAAACGGCGGGGCGCAGTCCTGAACCATATATGACTCTGCTTAGGCAGACCGGGGCTCTGCTTATGCACAAAGCCGCCCGGGTGAAGGATATCGAGAAGGCCGAGGCGTTGGGCTTCGACGCTGTCACAATAGTAGGCCATGAGGCAGCGGGACACCCCGGCATGGATGATGCCGGCACAATTGTGCTTGTAAGAAAAGCATCTGAATCAGTTAAAATCCCCGTTATCGCCGGAGGGGGATTTGCTGATGGACGGGGCCTGTTGGCGGCGCTCGCGCTGGGGGCTGAAGCAGTGCAATTTGGCACACGATTCATGCTCTCTAAAGAGTGCCCTATGAACAAGGCCTTGAAACAATTCCTTCTGGGTAAAACCGAGGCCGACACTCACTTTATTCTCAATTCCATTCAGAACGGGGCGCGGGTGGTCCGCACTGATTTTTCTAACACTGTAGCTGCCATGGAATCAAGGGGGGCGAGTTTCGAGGAAATATTCCCCTTTATCGCCGGAACTCGCACCAGAGCCGTCCTGGAAGGGATAGACCCAAACGCCGGTATGCTGTTTTGCAGCCAGGCAATCGGCCTCATTCACGATGCTCCTCCGGCAGGAGAAATCGTGGACAAGATCGCAAAAGAAGCCGAATCCGCTCTCAGCGATCTGAGTCGCATATGCGAATAGCCATCTAAGCCCTAGCGTGAAAGGGCTTTGGACTTTTCCGATACTGTTTTTAATAACTTGGTGAACGAGTCAGCAAAGGCCTTGACTCCGTCTCGCTGCAGTTCTTCGTTCACGGCATCAAGGTCTATCCCCAAAGGCGCCAACGAGTCAACAACGTTTTTTGCGGCATCTACCCACTCAATGACGGTCTGGACCGGCTTACCGTGATCCAGGAACGCTTCAAGGGTCTCCATAGGGATCGTGTTTACTGAAGCAGGCCCGACTAACTCATCGACGTAGAGGGTGTCCGCATATGCAGGATTCTTGGTGCTGGTGCTGCCCCATAAAACTCGCTGCATCCGGGCGCCGCGCGTACGCTGAACCAAAAACTCCGGCCCCGTAAATATCTCACCATACCTTTTATAGATGAGTTTGCAGTTAGCTACCGCAACTTTGCCCCTCAAGCCCAGAGATTCGGGCGTGTCGATCCGATCAAGTTTTTTATCAATTACAGAATCAACCCGGCTGACAAATACCGAAGCTACAGAGGTGACCCGGCGAGGATCGGCACACTGGGCCAGTCCTTTAATGTATGCCTGGGCGACAGATTCGTAATGTTTCATTGAGAACATCAGAGTCACGTTAACATTGATACCCTCTGAAATCAGAGCTTGAAAAGCAGGAATACCTTCCGGGGTAGCGGGTATTTTTATCATCGCATTAG
>JANYKH010000312.1 GCA_025358235.1 Chloroflexota bacterium | reverse complement strand
CAGCCAAGTGGGCATGACAGCGTAAAGATCGTAATCCGATGTCTCGCTGCCGGCGCCCTGGGCCCGGCTGCCCATCAGGATGACTGACTGCACATGAGGAAACGCGGCAACCTGGTCAACAATAGTCTTTAGCTTAGGATCGGAGGACATTAATTCTTCAGTGGTCGGTGTCATTTTTTAGCCTTTATGATTGAAATTCCCTGGCAGGTGGTTGGGGCGGGTAACCCCATGATTTCCAGCGCGGTGGGCATTATATCCTTCTGCCGCACCAGCCCGGAGATTCTATCGAGCGGGATATCCTTACCGGCCATCAGGAATATTCCCGCCTGGCTCGCGATATCAGGGTGATAGGCATGCATCGCGAGCGGTTTAATAAAAGACATGTAATTGGGGAAAATGGAGTAATCTGAACCGATCAGGTAAATATCATCACCGTAAAAACGGTTCTTAAAGGCGATCCCGAGGTCAAGCTTCTCGGTCTGGCTGAGAAAATGTCCGTAGGGTTTGGAATTCATATAAGCCCGGATTTCAGGCTGCACCTTCGGATTCAGGTACCAGATGCGGACCATAGTGGAATCCAAAAAACAGAGAAATTCCTTGCCGTAGTCTTCATGACTCGTGAGCTCATTGAAATTGATGAATTCTTTAGTCTGCGCCATGCCGTGATCGGAGAAAATAATGACGGAAGAATCATTCATCTTCTTTTGAAGGCCAGTCACAATCTGTTCCAGAGTGCGGTCTACTTCGCGGACGGCATCCTTCATATCCGGGCCTACGGCGTGGCGGTGAGCGTAAGCATCAAGATAGTCCATATAAATCCAGACCACATTATAGTCCGGCAACCCGGCGACTGTCCGCACCAGTTTATCCGTGCCATAGAGTGCGTTGAGGCTGTGGAAGGGGGTGGGGCGGGGGTTGGTGATATAAGTGAACGGGACCTTATTATCACGGAACACGTCGAAAATGCTGGGTATGACTCCAAAAGCCCCGGGGGCCAGCATAGACTTACGCATGACGACGTCAAATTTATCGATGACCTTGAAGGGGATAACGTGGGTGTTCAGGCCATAGCCGCGTTTCTTTTCAGCGGGCTTGCCGGCGATGTCATAAGTAAATCTGAGGCCGCGTTTGATAAAATCGCTGGGGATGTTATCGATAAACCGCATTGATTTAAGGCTGCGGAAGGGCGAGGTTTCCGGACTGTAACGGATGGACATCCAGTAGTTGTTTACATCCGGGTTAGTGCCGGTAAAAACGGTCGCGCGAATGGCATCGGAATAGCCCAAAATGGGTTTTAAAGGACTGATCCAGCCTTCCTTACCAAGGGAGGTCAGAAAAGGGGCATCGCCGAGATAATCAAAGCGGAAAGCGTCTACCAGAATAACAATCAGGTTTTTCAACGAGTGCTCCCGTTTTGAGATGGGGCTTCCGCTAATTCACGAAACATTTTATCAAACTGGGGGAAAACCACGTCCCACTGGAATTTATCCAGCATCATCTGTTTACCCAGCGCCGATTTTTGGCGGCGCAAATTTACATCTTTAATGAGTTTCTCCATGGCCGCGGCCAACTCGATTTCATTTTTGGGCGGCACGAGCACGGCCGCCTCAGTAAGATAATCAGTCAACCCCGGAATAGCGGTAGCCACGATGGGCAATCCAAAGTACATCGCCTCTATTATAACCAATGGAAACCCTTCAGAGAGAGAGGGCAAGGTAAAAATATCGGCGGTCTTGAAATGTTTAATCACATCTTCACGAGACAATCTTCCGGTAAAAGTTACGCGGTCACCGATATTCAAAGAATCGGCCAGAGATCTGCCCTGCTCCAGATAGGGGCCTCCGCCAATCACCACCACCCTCAAACCGGGATATTTGGGCGCCAGGGAGGCCGCCGCTTTCACGAGGCTGTCTACTCCCTTGCGGAGATTAACCGCCCCCACGAAAATTACTTTAGTAATTCCGGGTTCTTTCACGGCATTAATCGAGCTGAATTCACGGTCCAAATCC
>JANYKH010000301.1 GCA_025358235.1 Chloroflexota bacterium | reverse complement strand
GGGGACTATTTTGATATCCGGCTTCAAATATTGCAGGAAAGGCACCAATACCTCGGCGGAATGTTCAAACTGGTGGGCCTGAATATCTTCCTGAAGTAAACGAGAACCGGCGATTAATTTACGCGCCAGCGAGCTATCGATCGGGACTTCGCCCAACGGAGTTAACCAGGACCCTTCCGGCATGATGCTGAAAGGGACACCCCGCCCCGTGTGATTCGGGCCAATGATGATGCAGGTGCTCTTCATCTTCACTCTGGAAAGCGTGGCTCCCGCCACGGAGCCGGAATAAACATACCCGGCATGAGGACATAAGACTCCGATGACGTCTTCCTTCTTTGCCTGGGGATCAATGTATTGGGCGATGGCGGCGCGGAGTTGCGTGGCTGTGCCCGGATAGAACTGGCCCGCCACTATGGGGTTTCTGATCATTAGAGCCCTCCAAAAACAAAGGCCACCCTTAGCCGGGGGCGTTACGGAAGTTAAGCTCAACCCCGCAGAAACGGCATTTTGACCCTTTTAAACCGGCTAACCGTGTCTGGTATCCGTGCCGTTCCACGACCAACTTGCCACAATTATAGCAGAAAGTATTCTCTGCGGCGTGCCCGGGTATATTGCCGGTATAAACAAATTTCAAACCGGCCTTTTTGCCCAATTCACAGGCGTGTTCCAGTGTCTCCTGAGGGGTGGCGTTGATATGCTTCATTTCGTGCATGGGGTAAAATCGGGTTACGTGCCATGGCGTCAATTCGCCCAGTTCGTCATGAATCCACTGCGCGATACCGAGTAACTGCTTGTCATCATCATTCAGGGAGGGTATCACATTGGTAACGATTTCCACGTGCATATTCCATTTGGTTTTGGCGAGTTTGGTAACTTCAAGAATTTCTCGCCACTCAGGAATTTTGGCCACATCCTTGTAAAATATATCTGAAAAACCTTTGATATCCACGCGGTAGGCATCCAGGTAGGGCCCGATAATATCCAGTGACTCGGCGGTAGCATAGCCGTTAGTAACATAGACCGTATACAGCCCGGCCTTTTTTGCCAGTTTGGCGCAGTCTAGAGTATATTCCAGCCAGACCACCGGTTCGTTATAAGTCCAGGCGATGCCGTTTGCCTGGTAAGAGAGTGCCATTTCGACGGCGGCTTCAGGCTGCAAGTCTTGGCAGGAGCGCATCATGTTTTCCGCATCGGCGGTGGAAATTTCCCAGTTCTGGCAGTGCTTGCAGTTAAAATTACAGCCCATCGTCCCAAGGGAAAATACCTGACTGCCGGGGTGGAAGTGGAAGAGGGGCTTTTTCTCGATGGGGTCTACCGCCAGCGAGGATACCTTGGCATAATTCAGGTTGAACAGGGCGCCGTCTTTATTTTGATACATCCCGCATACCCCGAACCGGCCGGGGTTAATACGGCAGTGCCACTGGCAGGTATTACACCTGACTTTGTCATCGGGCAGCTTCTCGTAATTAATTGCTTCCAGCATGTTGCCTCTTTCGAACCGATTATATCACCCCTGGGGGCGTATCGCGCTGAATATTTATCAGAGTTTGACGCTCACTTCAACAGCGTCAAAGCCAGCGTCAATTGTTTCGCTGCAGTAACGACTGGGATTCCGCTTTCCCCAGGTTCACTGAGCCCGCCATGACGTTACACCAGGATTATATGCGGCAACACAGTCAATGGGTATTCGTATACGTACCTAATCCAATCTTAACCGAATTAATTTACCAGAGCGTGGATTTTAACCAAATACCATTGGCCTTGTAAAGGCCGGTCTCCCCGGCCGGCAGCAGGTCATAAGTCGCGCTGCCGTCATAAGTTTCCAAAATGAATCCCGTTATCACCGCCCCGTCCAGACTGTCCCCCACCCGGTAATCACCAAGCGGGCGCAGTTCAGCAGTAGGATGCCCCGGCGATGCGGCAACCGATCGTCCGTCACTCAGGCTAACCTTCACTACCTGGAATCCCGCCGGGACAGGGGTATTTGATATTTTAAGCACCGGCGCGGCAACAATTTTACCTTGTTCATCCATCGTCCAGACTATTGTTCCGGCTCTTACCTGTTCCACCGGAATCGGTCCTTCCGGAGTCTCAATCAGCGTCCCGGCAGTCAAACAAATGGGACAGGTGTTGAAACTGGTGGTACGGCCGGACTCGGTTATCTGGCCGCGGGCATTTACAAAACCATCAATTTGCTGCCCCTGGTTCTGCCCCACCCTGACCGTAAATTTGTAGCCACCCTCCGGCACGGCTGCAATCTGCAAAGCCCGCAGCAGGGTCTTGTGCTGGCGATATATTTCCAGTTTCTCCTGATCGGTATAGTCCGCTTTATCGGCCAATTTGAGGTGCCCGATTATGGCAGTAAATTCAGACAGATTAGCCTTGATGCCCGCAAACTGGTCAGCGGCGTTCTTCTCTTCAATCCCCGGTCTTGCGACGGGGTAGAAATCAGGATCACACCAGAAATAGTCGAAATATTTGCCAAGAAGAATATATTCAGCGTCATAGATTGAAATAGCCGGGGTTGGCGACACTGACACGGTAGGCGTAGACGTTGGGGTGACTGAGGGGGTGGGAGTCGGAGTTGTCATACATCCTGACAACAGGATACCCAGAACGGCTATAATTGCCAAAATATTTTTACTTATAGACATCAGGTCGCCTCCCGTCCCATTTTTAATTATAACGTCCCGGAAGCAATAGAGATGCTACCCTATTTGGAAACACCGCATCGAAATCGTGCCATGTTGATAACCTCCCCAGGTGAATTGTAGTTTTTCATCTTGCTCCTGCAAAGCGATAGTGTAAATCATCGGCAAATAATGGTCTAGGGTCGGCACTGCAAGAGTCGCAGACTTGCCAATGCTTAAATAGTCGATCAGCGCCGTATGGTTCCGGTTCTGAAGATGTTTTTTGACCTTCTCATCGAAGTCCACTGCCCAGTCCTCGGGCGCAGCATCCATATTCCCGAAATCGGCCAACCCCAGGTTATGCACGATATTCCCGGAACCCACCACCAACACGCCCTTCCTCCGCAGAGGCCCGAGCAATTTTCCCAGGTCATAGTGGTAGCGCAGCGGTTTGGGCTGCCAATCGTTAAGTGAATAGTCCAGACTAAGTTCAAAAACCGGAACGTCTGCCTGAGGGTACATATGCCTTAAAACGGACCACGCGCCATGATCCAGCCCCCAATCCAGAGTGCACTCCATTTTGGCGGGCGCTATTCCCGCAGTGATGGCAGCTAATTCCGGGGCTCCGGGGCAGGGATACTTCACACGGTACAACTCGTCCGGAAAGCCATAAAAATAGTGGATTGTTTTGGGCTTTTCGACACATGACACCCGCGGACTGTTCGTCAGCCAGTGGGCAGATATCATCAGAACGGCGCGGGGGCGAGGAATATTCCTTGCCACTCCGGCCAGGCTCTCCGTGAATATATTGTGCGCCAGGGCATTCATGGGATTGCCGTGGCCCAAAAATAAAACGGGCATTCGTTTTGTTTCAGGGATATTATCAAGTTTAGCTACCATACCGTTCTCCTCCCTGACAAAGATACGATTACATTTTACCCATAAATAAAATATTTTATCCTTAAGGAAAGGTACGTATTTACTGCCGGCTTGAATAAGAGTTATAATATAAAATTAGCGGATTGGGCTGGAGGATATTCCGTGGCCGTTATAATAGTGGTTTCAGCTGATGCCCGGGTAGGTAAAACGGCACTGTGTGCTGCTCTTGCCCGTTGCCTTGCGCCTGCAAAAAAAGTCGGTTACCTTAGAGCCGGTGAAAATGCGGCGGATGGCTTGTTTATGGGCAAATTATTAAGTCTGGCAGAAGGCACAGCAACCAACTTTGCCCCTGGTAACCTGGAAACCGCTTATAAAACCGCCTCATCCGGAAAAGACTCCGTCATCATTGAGGCGACGGCTGATAGTCAGCTTTCTGCTGAACTGGCACGCCTCGCGGCATCTCAGTCTGCCAGAATAATCCTGGTGGAAGCCTGGAATGCCCCCCACCCCGAATCTTACAAGGCTTTCGCTGCTCAGCTTCTGGGTGTTATTGTTAACAAAGTACCAAAACATGACCTCGCCAAAGCGAAAGAAACTGAAGCCGCCCGGCTGGGAGCCTCCGGAGTTAGCCTTCTCGGCGTCGTGCCGGAAGATCGCTCTTTGCTGGCTCCTTCCGTAGCTGATATCGCCGCGGGTATTAAAGCCAGTATCCTGAATAACCCGGAAAAGTCCGGCCGATTGGTAGAAAACGTCATGCTGGGCGCGCTGTCTATTGATTCCGGCCTGCCCTATTACAACCGCAAGGCTGCCAAAGCTGCCGTATTGCACATTGACCGACCGGATATGCAGCTTGCTGCGCTGGAAACAGATACCGTCTGCCTGGTCCTCGGCGGCTCGAAGAAAGCGCCCATTCACAGCGTAGCATTCAAAGCGGAAAACAAGGGTGTGCCCATTCTGCAAAGTGAAAAGTCCGTCCCTGATATCGTTAAGGATATCGAGACTATTCTGGATAAATCCCAATTTCACCATGAGGAGAAACTGGCCCTGTTGAGTGACCTGTTCGAAAAAAATATCGGCTTGAAGGGTGTCTGCGCCAGGCTTGTCCCGGCAAAATAGTATCCCAGCCGCATAATCCTGTACCCATAATTCCTGGAGGGTCTGAAGCCTTCTGGGTTTTTTATTGGAGTTTAAATAGGCAGGAAATTATAGCATAATATACTGATACGCGCCGAAAGCGGCGTTTATTAATTACCGCAAATAAAGGAGGGATCGTGGGTTGAACGCATTAGGAAAACACATACTTCTGGAACTTAAGGACTGCGACAAGGAAGCTTTGAACGACCTGAACTTTTTGAAAGCTACGATGCTGGAGGCGGCTGAGAAGTGCGGAGCCACCATTATGGGTGAATGCTTCCACACCTATATCCCGCAGGGCGTCAGCGGCGTCGTAACGATCGCGGAATCTCACCTCTTCATCCACACCTGGCCTGAATACGGGTATGCCGCCGCGGATATTTTCACCTGCGGTACATCGGTGAAACCTGAAGTCGCCGCCGATATTCTGGTCAAAGCTCTCAAGTCCGCCAACTACTCCGTAATTGAAATTCAGCGGGGTTTACTGGTGGCGGATAGAGCCCAAGCAGCTTTATGCAAGTAGACCCAGACAGCGGTACACAGACCACGGCCTGTTCAGGCCTTTTCCAGCCCCTAAGGTTGGAGAGTGATCTGTTGTTTCTTTTCACTGCCGGTCGTAAGTCGGTGAATTTCGCCCTCCCCGTTTCTAACCCCGGTACTCCACCGTAAACCCGGACCCATTCTGCATTCCGGCGCTTCGTGCGCGTTCACCAAGTCTTTTCCCAATGTTATTTCATGCCGAGGAGTTATTGTGGCATCCAGTATTGAAAAGAACATCTGGTTCACCGAACGTTTTGGTGAAAATGAACAGCATAAACACCGCATGATACACTGGCTGGTTTCTAAAAAGACCGCTTTCCAGTCAGTTAAGATAGGGCAGTCCCCCACATTCGGCAAGTGCCTGATCATGGACAATGACCTGCAATCTTCGGAAAAGGACGAGTTTGTCTACCATGAAGCCCTGGTGCACCCCGCGATGCTCATGCATGGCAAGCCGCGCCAAGTCTTGATTCTGGGGGGAGGGGAAGGTGCCACGCTGCGGGAAGTCTTAAAATACCGCACGATCGATGCCGCTTACATGGTGGACATCGATGGCGATGCGGTCGGTTTTTGCCGGGAGCACTTGCCGGGTTACAGCGCCGGCGCGTTTGAAAACCCCAAAACCCGGCTGGTTATCGGTGATGCCCTGGATTTCGTTAAAGATACCCGGTTAAAATTCGATGTGATCATTTCTGACCTGTGCTCACCGCTGCAGGGCGGGCCGGCTTACAAGCTTTACACCGAAGAGTTCTATCAGGCTCTCCGCTCTAAACTTACACCCGGCGGCGTATTATGCGCCCAGATTGACGCTTGTACGCTGGTAAATATGAATACCGCCACCACGATCAACAACACCGTCAGGTCGGTTTTTGCGTCCTCCAGGCTGTATACCGCCCATATCCCCGCCTTTGATAACCTGTGGGGTTTCCTGGTGGCCTCAGACCGCCCCGTCGCACTGGATCTATCCGAAGGGGAAATTACCAAAAGAGTGGCTGAACTGGTAAAAGGTAACCTGAGATTTTATGACGCTGAATCGCATCGGGGGATGTTCGCGCAACCGAAGTACTTGCGGGCGGCCATAGCGGCGCAGAAAGCGATAATTACAGAAAATAGCCCCATATTCGTCTCGAAGTAATTTCCGAAGTCCGGATTATTACGCCGGGACTAAGTGTAATAGTTAAATAGGGCGATAGCAACCAGGACGACGCCGACAGCGATGGAGATCAACCCGCCGATTCTTAGGGAGTGGGGTTGGGGCCATTTGGGAGAGCGCTCGACAAATTCACGGAGATCAAACCTTCTTGAGAGAGCGTTTTCGTATGAACTCTCCTCAGCCTGGCCCAGCAGGATCGCTACGATACCGAAGAAAAGAAAAAGCGCCCCTAGCCAGATAAATTTGGATTCTTCCCCAAGCAGCATTCTCTCTCCTGTTCCGTGCCTTTAGGGTAAATATAGCCCTTTGAAATCCAATTTGCAATGCCTGTTTTGTACCGGTTAGACCGGCTGACACTTTTTCCAGGGGTTGCGTCTTAACCATGCCTGTGGCATAGTCTAAATATTCTGACCCGGGAGGATAAAATGCACGAGCCACAAAAAGGGCATATACATAAATCTTTTCACAAAATGCACAAGGTATGCCCGTGGTGGCTATGTTTCACTTTCGACAATCCACTGAGAAGAATCTTTCAGAATCCGGAGAGAATCCTCAAATCGTATGTCGTCACGGGCTGGACTTGCCTCGATGTTGGCCCCGGCATGGGCTATTTCACGATTCCCATGGCCAGGCTGGTGGGCAGTTCCGGCAAGGTGATTGCGGCAGACCTGCAACCACAGATGCTTGAAGCGATCCGGCAGAGGGCGGTCAAAGCAAAATTACAGGACCGCATACTGCTGCACCAGAGCGAACCTGATAAGATCTGCATCAGCGAGCCGGTAGACTTTTGCTTGGCCTTCTGGATGGTACATGAGGTGCCGGATCAACACCGATTTTTGACCGAGATAACGTCGAAACTGAAGCCGGGTGGATTGATGCTTATCGCGGAACCAAACTTTCACGTCACAAATAACGCCTTTGAAGAGACAATTAAAACAGCTGAGTCGCTGAAGTTGAATATGGTGGAACAGCCCAAAGTCTTCTTCAGCCATACGGCGCTGTTAAGAAAAGGTTCTTAAAGACCCGGTTTCTTGGTTGATGAATTTTAACCGCCGCCGCATGAGGTAGTATTAAATAAAGTGTCGTTTTGAAACGACATAATGTACATAGTCGCTTACCGAAATGACCAACTGACAACTGCGTGCTCAGGAGGGCGACAATGCTGTTCAAGAAGACCTGGTTCCAGATTCTCATCGTCGGCGTACTGCTGTTTATCGGGTCGGAACAGGCCCTGAAATATACCGCCAACATCCACTTCGTGCCTACCGTCTTACTGGTAGGCTCCTTTGCGGTACCGCTGACACTGGTCGCCTACTTCTACAGCGGGGAACGTGCGCTGGACCGGCTCATCCACCCTGATACACCGCTAATCCCGGTAGTCATGTGCTTTTTCATCGGTGGCGTGGTCAGCGTGATTGTGGCCGGCTTCCTTGAATACCAGGCTTATCTTAATCTCAGTATTTTGGGTCTTTTTGGTGTTGGTTTAATTGAAGAGGCCGCCAAGATGATATTTCCCCTCGGCCTTTACTTAAACCGGCGGTACCGTTCTGAAATGGACGGACTGCTCTTCGGCATAGCCTCCGGCATGGCTTTCGCTGCCCTTGAAACCATGGGGTACGGGTTGGTAGCCCTGATTGATTCCCAGGGTAAAATCAGCTCTCTTGAGGAAGTCCTGTTAATCCGGGGACTGCTTTCACCTTTCGGCCATTCCGCCTGGACGGCGCTTATCTGCGCCTCGCTCTGGCGTGCCCGGAACATTACGGGAAAAACGTTTAACGCCGGGGTCGTTTGGACGTACCTCTTTGTCGTTTTTCTTCATTTCCTCTGGAATGTTTCCGGTTCTTCAAGCAATCCGGTTTTCAGTTTCACGGGCTTTTTCATTCTCGGAGCAGTCAGTCTGTGGCTGGTAATTGCCCGCTGGAACGAAGCCAAACGTTCATCCCCGCTTTCGGCACATTAGTATCTAAAACAAAACCCCTTACCCTCCCCGGTTCAACGGAGAAGGCAAGGGGTTCTATTATTTTCTGATTAAGGCTGAAGTTACTTAACTTCGACCTTAGCGCCGGCAGCTTCAAGTTTGGCCTTGACTGAGGCAGCTTCGTCCTTGTTGACGTTCTCTTTGATCGCCTTGGGAGCGCCTTCAACCAGATCCTTTGATTCTTTCAGGCCAAGAGCGGTAATTTCGCGGACGGCCTTAATGACGTTGATCTTGTTGGGGCCGATATCGGTCAGGGTTACGGTAAATTCGGTTTTTTCTTCAGCGGGAGCAGCGGCAGCAGCGGTGGCGGCAGCGGGGGCTGCGGCTACGGCTACGGCGGCGCTAACGCCGAATTCTTTTTCGAGAGTCTTGACCATTTCCGCCAGCTCGATGACGGTCATGCCCTTGAGTGCAGCGATGATATCCTGGGTCGATAATTTTTCAGCCATTTTAACTTAATTTCCCTCCATTTGTTTTATTCTTGCCTGTAATATTCCCGCAAAGTTGGAAAGCGGGGCGTTTAGTGTGCTGAGTAAACCGGCGATGGGGCTCTGGAAACCGGCCATGACCTGAGAGACCAAAACTTCTCTGGGGGGCAGCGTGGAAAGCTGGGTAACCTGCTGCGTAGTCAACGGGGTGTTGCCTAGAAAGCCGCCCTTGATCGAAAGGGTGGATTTGCTCGCGCGGATGAATTCGATCAGTACTTTGGCGGGTTCAGTTTCGCTCTTGAAACCGAAAGCCACCGCGACGGGGCCTTCGAAAAGCTTGGTGATGTCACCCTTACCGGTTTTTTCCGCTGCTCGCTTGGCCAGGGTATTCTTAACGACTTTGAATTCTACCCCTACTTCGGTGAGTTTGTGCCGTACGTCTACCATAACGGGCGTAGGCAATCCGCGGTAATCGGTCAGGATTCCGACTTTGCTCTTGGAAAACATTTCTTCGAGCTTGTCGATTTGTACTGCCTTTTTCTGAGTGGGCATCTTTACCTCCTTTTGCGTAATAAAAAAAGTCCCTGCGCTAATTGCACAAGGACTTTACAATTGGTATTGTATTTCCTCGGCAGGCGCTATATTAAGTCCGCTTTCGGCGGACACCCGCTGTCACTGGATATTCAGTTGTCAGTTAGTTAAACTCTAATTCTCCCTAATTAACCGGGGCCGGTTAAAGCCAAAGCGGCCGCGAGATCCAGTTTCACACTGGGTCCCATGGTATCTTTCAAGAAAGCGCTCAGAACAAAATTGCCCTTGGCGCCAGATGGCTTCGCTTTTACAATCGCTTCCATGATGGACGAAAGGTTCTCATAAAGCTGCTCTTCTTTAAAACTGGCCTTGCCAACCGCGAGGTGAATGATGGCAGTACGGTCAAGTTTAAATTCTACGCGGCCTTTGCGTGATTCCTTAATCGTGCGGGCTAAATTTTCCGCGGGAACGACGGTGCCTGATTTCGGGTTGGGCATCAGACCTTTACGGCCGAGCACTTTACCAAGCTTACCGACGCGGCCCATCATATCGGGAGTCGCGATGGCGACATCAAACTCTGTCCAGCCTTCTTCGACTTTCTTAACCATTTCATCGCCGCCGGAAAAATCCGCGCCGGCTTCTTTCGCGATTCTTTCACCCTCGCCCTGAGCAAATACCAGCACTCTTACCGGCTTGCCAAGGCCGTGGGGCAGAAGGGCGATACCTCTGATCTGCTGGGTAGCGTTGCGGGGGTCAAGACCCATTCTAAGATGCAATTCAACGGTTTCGTCGAATGCAGCTCTGGCGGTTTTCTTAACCAGTCCAACTGCTTCTTTAGGATCGTAAGCCTTGTCCGGCTCAATCAGTTTCGCTACGGCATCGTATTTTTTACCACGAGTTGTCATTTCTCTTCTACCTTGACGCCCATGCTCCGGGCGGTCCCGGCAATGGCACGTTCAGCTGCCTCGACGCTGCGAGCGTTGAGGTCCTTCGCTTTTACTTTGGCTATTTCAGTAAGTTTTGCGCGAGTCAGTGTTCCTGCAACATCATGACCGGAAGTGCCACTGCCCTTCTCAACTCCCATTGCTTTCTTAATAAGATCAGCGGAGGGAGGGGTCTTGGTTATGAAGGTGAAAGAGCGGTCTTCATAAACCGTGATTTCCACAGGAACGATGGTGCCCGCCTGGGACTTGGTGCGTTCGTTATAATCTTTGCAGAACGCCATGATGTTGATACCGTGCTGGCCCAGTGCCGGACCAACGGGAGGGGCGGGGTTAGCCGCTCCGGCGGCGATCTGCAATTTTACTATCGCTTTTATCTTCTTTGCCATTTAGGTTCTCCTGGAGATTAAAGTTTCTCCACCTGCAAGAAATCAAGCTCTACCGGCGTCTCCTGTCCAAAGAGTGACAGCAACACCTTGAGCTTACCCTTCTCAATATTTATTTCATCCACAACACCGACAAAATCTATAAACGGTCCGTCTACCACGCGAACGCTTTGGCCCTTACGGTACCCGGCCTTAATGCGCGGGGTCTCAGCAGACATTTGCTTCAGGATCGTGCTAACTTCTTCTTCTCTAAGTTCGGTCGGTTTCCCGGCGCTGCCTACAAACCCGGTAACGCCGGGGGTGTTGCGAACGACGTTCCAACTCGTATCCGTCATCTTCATCTGTACAAGGACATACCCGGGCAGAATCTTCTTAACGACGTTGCGGCGTCTTCCCGCCTTAACTTCGACTTCTTCTTCGGTAGGAATGACAATCTGAAGAATGTCACTTCCGGTATCCATGAATTTTACGCGCTGTTCAAGGTTCTTTTTTACGCGTTCTTCATAGCCTGAGTAGGTATGGACTACATACCACTTTTTGTCAATCTCTGCTACTGCCACAAATATCCCCTGTTCAGTCTGAAAACCTTAAGTTGGAAAATGAAAGGCGGTACTTACCGACCAAGTATTACTTTGTCGATAAGCGCCGCAAATCCAAAATCTAGCAATCCAAGTATCAGACCAACGGCCACAGAGACCAAAATGACCAGGCCCGTCAGATAAAGAATTTCCTGTCTGGATAACCAGACGACCTTCTTCAGCTCGCTTATCGCTTCGCCGAAGTACCTGAGGATGCCCCCGGTCTTGGGGCTGGTTTTCACGCCAGCCTGTTTTACGCTAGCTACGTGGTCTGCCATTAACTAATCCTAAACCTAATCCTGACTATTTAACTTCTTTATAAAGTTTGTGAGTGCGGCAGCGCGGGCAATACTTATTCAGTTCCAGACGCTGAGTGTCATTTTTCTTATTCTTCTCAGTCGTATAGGTCCGCTCTTTGCACTCCGGACAGGACAGGTATATTACGTTTCGTGCTTCGCCCTTTTTAGCCATTTTCTACTCGATGATCTTTGAGATCGTACCCGCGCCGACCGTGTGGCCGCCTTCGCGGATAGCGAAGCGAAGACCCGGCTCCAGAGCGACGGGGTAAATTAATTCAATCGTTGCAGCTACGTTATCGCCAGGCATCACCATTTCCATGCCCTCGGGCAGATTAATGACGCCGGTGACATCTGTCGTGCGGATGTAGAATTGCGGCTTGTAGCCGTTGAAGAACGGAGTGTGACGGCCGCCTTCTTCCTTGCCCAGTACGTAGATGTTAGCCTCGGCCTTGGTGTGGGGCTTGATGCTGCCGGGGGCGGCAAGTACCTGGCCGCGCTCGATATCTTCGCGCTCAACGCCGCGGAGAAGACAACCGACCGCATCGCCGGGCTCTGCGTAGTCAAGGATCTTGTGGAACATTTCAAGGCTGGTGACGACGACTTTCTTCGTGTCGTGGTGCAGGCCGACGATTTCAACTTCTTCGCCGCCCTTAATGACGCCGCGTTCTACTCTTCCCGTGGGTACGGTGCCGCGTCCCTTAATGCTGAAGACGTCCTCAACGGACATCAGGAAAGGCTGATCCTTGGGACGGACGGGCGTGGGAATGTAGTTATCAATCGCATCGATAACCTTCCAGATCGGTCCGCACCATTTGCAATCCCGTTTGCCGCAACCGCACTCTAGAGCTTTGGTGGCGCTGGTGCGAATTACCGGTACGGTATCGCCGGGGAACTGATATTTGGTGAGCAGATCACGAACTTCAACTTCGACAAGTTCGAGAAGCTCTTCATCTTCCATCTGGTCAATCTTGTTCAGCGCGACAACGATGTGGGGCACCTGCACCTGTCTGGCCAGAAGAACGTGCTCTCTGGTCTGGGGCATGGGGCCATCGGGAGCGCTGACGACGAGGACCGTGCCATCCATCTGGGCGGCGCCGGTGATCATGTTCTTAATGTAATCGGCATGTCCCGGGCAGTCAACGTGCGCGTAGTGCCGTTTTTCAGTCTCGTATTCGACGTGGGAAATGGAGATCGTAAGACCCCTGGCTTTTTCCTCAGGAGCCGCGTTGATCATATCGTAACTTACAAAGTTGGCGCCGCCGGTCTTCGCAAGTACCATTGTCATTGCTGATGTGAGGGTAGTTTTACCGTGCTGTACGTGACCGATTGTGCCCACGTTCACATGGGGCTTGTTCCTTACAAATTTTTGCTTAGCCATTTATTCCTCCGTCTTTTAAGCCCACAATCAGATTCGAACTGATGACCTCGTTCTTACCAAGAACGCGCTCTGCCAACTGAGCTATGCGGGCATTGTTACCATTATAGCGATTTGGTAAATACTTGTCCAGTGCCGGTAAAATGGTGGAGAGGACTGGATTCGAACCAGTGTAGCCCTTCCGGGCGGCAGATTTACAGTCTGCTCCGATTAACCGCTCTGGCACCTCTCCCCGTACAGTCCGGTCAAGCCCGAGAGGGGAGTCGAACCCGCTAACCTGCCGATTACAAGTCGGCTGCGCTGCCATTGCGCTACTCGGGCAGTTAGCTTCATGTTGATTCATGAACATTCGGCAGCCACATTATACGGAGCTAGCAGTCTGAAAGTCAAGGCGGAATCACTCGTTAATAATCACCGGATCGAGTGAAAATAAATTCTTTAACGGGTACTACTTACCAGCCGATCGAATATCCGGCAGCGAGGAGCGCGATTTCTGCCAGAGCAAAGAAATTCCAGGCCGCATGCATAATGAGGGTGCTCCAGAGGTTTTTGGTGCGGTAACGCACATAACCAAGAACCAAACCGAAAAACATAACCGTAAAGATTCCGGTTAAGTCATACTGAGCGTGAAGCCCTGCCCAGGTGGCCGCCGTTAAGACGATAGTGCCCCCCACACCCCACCTGGACCTTACCAACCCCACAAACAGAAAACCCCGGAAAAGGGCTTCTTCAAACAATGGAGCCGCAACGACGACACCAATCCATAACCACGCAGTATTCTGCATGCTGTTATAAGCGTCCAGCATGGACTGTGTACTGGGGTCAGGGACAAAGTGGTTGAAGCCCTCCGCCGCCGCTACCAGAACCAATGTCAGCGCGATGAGGAATAATATAGTTTTTAGATTTATCCGTTTCAGACCGAGATATTCACGCACTGACAGGGTTTGTTTCATCTGGATGAAAATAAGGACAAGCGGGAGCCCAGCGACTGCTGTCGATATCGTCGTCAGAGCCAGCAGCATCCCGTTGCTCATAAATGCCGCCGGATTAAAGTTCGATAACGAATCAGGGTTACTCACCAGGACGTAACCAACCGCAACAAAACTGCCGACCACTGAAGCCGTAATAAAGGCCAGCGCCCCAAAGCCGACCGTCGCCCATGGACTCCAGATTTTTGGCCTGTCGGGAGCCGCCCCGGGGGATATCTCCGGCGAAGTCAGGTTGACGGGTACTTCAGGGGGAACTTTATTTTCCATCATCTTCGGGGCATATCTTACCATTAGCCACAGTAAAGTCCAACAA
>JANYKH010000299.1 GCA_025358235.1 Chloroflexota bacterium | reverse complement strand
ACCACGGCAATAGTGTGGGAATCTTTAAAAACTTTCGTTACAATTTCATCCATCTTCTTGTCTCTCGCCTTCAATCTTTTTCTTAAGATCCGCTAATTCGTTAAGATGTCTTTTTTCTTCGCCGATTATCCGTTCGATCTGCCAATGGGACGCCGCGGGTAGCACATCACGCAGTTCATAATAAAGCAGGATGGAGTCCTTCTCTGCGATAACACCCAGTTCTATCGCTTTCTCAGGGGTATCCGCATCCAGGGCAAACTGGCTTGAAATCTTGTCACTGGAGAAAACGGAATTCTCCACTAGGTTCTTCAAATAATCGCTGTATTCCGGCAGTTCGAACGGCTCTGTCAGCATTTTCTCAAACAACTGAACATGATCCCGTTCCATATCAGCCAGGTGCTTGAAAGCGTGGGCGGTATCCGGGTTGTCTGTGGAACGCGCCACGGTGTCATAAAAGGCGACGCCCCGCCTCTCTACACCGAGCGCAATATCCAACAGCGAAATTTTATTTTCCATTGTCTCGGGTCCCCTAAATTCGCAGTAAAACAAACCGGGTCGTGGCCAGGATAGTGTGGATTATTACGGATGGCCAGAAAATCCACCACAGGTAAACATGCATTTTATAAAAACTTTTATAGCCGGGGTGCTTCATCCAATTGGACAATCCGGGCACCACGCGGCACGACGCCAATATCAGCGCTGCTGACACCAGATTTATGATGCCGAGAGCGAATATCACCCAGCCCGTAACGGGCGAAAGGAAAAATAGCAATTACCCTCCTGATTTGAGCCGGATTATTAAACTCCGTCCAGTCCGGGTTTTTCTTTGTTGACATAAAAGGCGACCGGGTCTTTCAGAAATTCCGCGTAGTCCTGGAGGACAAGTTGGTGTTCCTTCTCTTGTGAGGAAAGAGCCTCATAGAAAGCCCGTTCCTGGCTAAAGGAGGCCGCTTTCATCAATTTCTGGTAGTAGTCCCAGGTCTTATTTTCCATGTCCAACCCGGCATCGGCGGCGGCTACTTCGCTATCCGTACCTTTGACCGCGGCGGATGCTGAATTGGAGAGTTCCTGAGCGAAAACTGTGCGCAGGTGTTTGCCGCCGTCAGGTTTGAAACTGGTGGGGGGCCACTTCTGCTGTTCCGCCATGGAATGGTATATGTCCGTGAAAACACGGGCGTGGATATCCTCTTCTGCGGCCAGAGTCTGAAAGAGTTTCTTGCCGGGTTCGTTCCTGGCCTGGCGGCTGGCGGTAAGGTAGAATTTCTTGCCGTCTTCTTCCATTTTCAGCGCTTTTTGCAGGCCTTCCAGCGTTTTTACCTGGTCTCCGGTCATAGTCCCTCCAACGTTATTAAACCTCTTATTATATTCACATGCCGGGTGGTGCAACTGAAT
Source organism: Chloroflexota bacterium (assembly GCA_025358235.1). GTDB lineage: Bacteria > Chloroflexota > Dehalococcoidia > Dehalococcoidales > RBG-16-60-22 > JACPQH01. The sequence goes on along the minus strand of JANYKH010000299.1, from coordinate 732 downwards.
ACGTAGGTCTACCTAATTGATGGCCGGGGCGTCATCCGCGCGCGGAGATTCTATTTAACCATCCGTTATTTCCAGGATTCTATCCACCCGGAAAGTACGTTCTTCATTACGCGTCAGACAGAAGGCACGCACCCCCAGATAGATTTTGGTTTTAAATTCCATATCCCCGATGGATATTGGCCGGATAGTACGCCGGGATTGTTCGTCGTTGGGTTTCAAGTAAACAATCGTCAAATCCCGTTTATTTGCGATGGCATCTTTTATTTTCTCGATCTTGCTTGCCAGCGAGTCAAGTTCCTCTGCCTTGCGGTATTTATCGCGGGTGAGAAACTTAAAAATCCGGTAATCCGTCATAATGTCTTTTTTCTGAATTGGACGCCTGAGTACGATACCTTCCAGGGTGGTGCAGCGGCTTACCGCTACGTAGGTTTGCCCGTGGGCGAAGGCGCCGCGGCCGATATCAATAAGTACCTTGTCAAACGTTTTGCCCTGGCTTTTGTGAATAGTGACGGCCCAGGCCAGCATGAGGGTGTATTGTGTGAAGGCGCCCACAACCTCGGATTTGAGCTGCCCGTCCCCAATGTAAAAACGGGAAATTTCCCAGGTGAACGGAAGTATCTCCACGTCCCGATCATTGGCGAGCTCCGCCGCGATGACGTGGTCCCCGTTGCTGTCACGGATAATACGAGTAATTTGGCCGATGGTGCCGTTCACCCAGCGCCCCGAGCTGTC
>JANYKH010000231.1 GCA_025358235.1 Chloroflexota bacterium | reverse complement strand
GGATTTTCCCGAATTGTGCGGCGTCCTTCATCGGTAAGAGATGTCAGCATCATGTAGGTTGGCATGTTTTTTCCTCCTTTTCATTAAAGCTGAACGGGGCTTTGTAATGATAGTGCCAGACAAAAGAGCTATTGTCAACTCTTAAAATCCGGAGGGGATGGTCAAATCTAAATCATCTTTGAACGTTTCATAACAAACTATCTGATTAAGTGATTTGCGGGACTTTGGGCCATGGCCGGAACGAGGGAAACCGAGCGGCAGCAGAATGACTACACGGTAAGCAGACGGCACCCCCAGGATTTTCCTTACTTCTTGCTGGTCAAAAGTACCAATCCAGCAGGTACCCAACCCCTGATCCGCCGCTGCCAGAGCCATGTGATCTACGGCGATGCCGATATCAATGGGATAAGACGGCACACCATTGGACATCAGGTACTCCGGCATAAGGGCCACGGCAGCGATGACCACCGGCGCTTCCGCGATGTGATGCTGGCCCCCAGCCGAGCGGGCTAATTCCTGCCGCTTAAGGGCATCCCTGACAACAATAAATTTCCAGGGCTGGCGGTTGCTGGCGGAAGGGGCGAGCCGGGCGGCTTCAAGCACCATCTTGAGGATATTTTCCGGGACAGGCCTGTCTTCAAAATCTCGGACAGATTCCCTTTTGCGAATAACTTCTGTAAATTCCATGGTTGTTCTCCTGAAAAGTTGGGCCGCTGGAAAGCAACTCCCCTTAATGTTAGAATACGGACTAATTAAAAGGATGTAAAGATGACCCTTGAAGATACTCACCTCGGTCACCGCAAACGGCTGCGTGAAAAGTTCCTGAAATCCGGGTTGGCAGGTTTCCACGATTATGAGATAGTGGAACTGCTGCTGAGTCTGGGCACGCCGCGGCGGGACTGTAAACCGGCTGCCAAGGCGGCTATCGAACGGTTCAAGACGTTAAGAGGCGTGCTTGAAGCGCCGCTCAAGGAACTGCTGGAAATTGAAGGCATCGGGCCGCACAGCGCCTTCGGCATTAAACTGATGCAGGAAGTGGCGAGAGAGTTCCTGAAAGCCAGAATTCTGGACAGGCCTTTCTACGAATCATCCCAGGCTGTCTTCGATTATCTTTATCATTCCATGCGGGACCTCAAGAAAGAGGTCTTTAAGGTGATATTTCTGAACAGCCAGAACCAGATCGTGGATACGGTAGACCTTTTCCAGGGGACGGTTAACGCCGGGGCAGTCTCGATCAGGGAGGTAGTGGAGGGGGCTATCAAATACAACGCTTCCGGCCTGATTTTCGTGCACAACCACCCCTCCGGCAACCCCACCCCCTCCAACGCGGACAAGGAATTGACGCGGGACCTGGTGGCGGCGGGAAAACTGATGAAGGTAAGAGTGCTGGACCACATGATCATCGGGGATAACTGCTATTACAGCTTCGCCGCTGAAGGGCTGATAGAAGAATACGATTTGGATTACCTGAATCTGAGGCTCAGGGGTACCGCAGAAGCCAAACGGCGTTTATATGAAGCCCGCACGAATCCCGGAATAGACAAGAAACAATAAATTAATTTAATGAAGGAGAATCCTATGCGCTTTACTCCATTCTCTTTAGTAGCCGGTGCCATGCTTATTTCCGGTATCACGGCTGGCTGCACTGGCAGCCCGACTCCTACTACACCTCCAGTAGTTACCAAACAATTGCCGCCAATTACTACCCCCTCTCCCATACCAACGAACACCTCCCCAAAGATTTACACTGACGTAACTCAGGTCATAGAAGTAAAAGCGGGAGATGAGTTCATCATCGGACTGGAATCAAACCCCACCACCGGCTATTCCTGGCAAAACACAATCGACGGAGCTTACGTACAATTTATCGCCAAAGATTTTAAACCGCAGCCACCCACGACGCCCCCCTTGGTCGGAGCCGGCGGCACAGACTATGTCCGGTTTAAGGCACTGAAGACCGGCGAAACAAAAATAACTCTATCTTATTATCAACCATGGATGACGCCAAACCCGGTGCCGGCGGAACAGAAAGTTTTTACCGTCAAAATAAGTTAGTAAGCAGCTTTAATTTTCCGCTATAGTCGCTAACCTTCGGGTTCGCGGCTGGTTTATCTTTTGTGATCAGGCTGATAGCTTCGGCGTCAGCCTGCGTCCAGCCCTGTCATGGGCTTTTATGCCGATGAATGACAGCAGGGTTAAATCCCGGCCACCCGGCCTGTTGCTTGCCCTAAATTTCAAGCGATACCTCGACTTCACCATATGAACCCGGTCCTATCTTAAAACCAAATTCCTTGACCAGGTTACGCATTTTGACATTATCGGCAAGCACCACTCCATAGATGCGTTTCAGTCCTTTTTGCCTGGCGATTGTTATTAATGTCTCCATGAATTTCGTGCCTAAACCGCTGTCCTGAAAACCATCGGCAACCAATATCGCAAATTCACCGCTTTGCCGACCAGGATCGATATAAAGTCTGACAACCCCGACATTTTGATGCCTGCCGTTGATTGAATATTCGGCGATGACAGCAACCTCATTCTTATAATCGATATCACAAAATTTATCGACCATCTCCGGGGAGGCTTCTTTTATGGGGTGGAAGAAACGGTAAACGGATGATTGAAGAGACAGTCCCTCGATAAGTTCCTTTTCTATCCGCTTGTCTTCAGACGTAATTGACCTTAAAGTTACGGTCCTGCCATCCCGGGTGACCCAATTTTCCCGGTAGGCCGCAAGGTCAATAATTTCAGATGAATTCTTTAGTTTGTTCGCTTCCATCTCTTTCCCCACCGGGATATAAGAAGTTTACGATTCCAACTTTGTGCAATACAACATTAATCCGCATTATCGCGCACTTTCAGTGCGTTCATGATCTATTATTTCACATTTGTAATATAAATGATTAGATATTTGTTGATTTAGTATTTATTTTTCTTAAGAATGAATTATGATCCACGGTAAATCAATGACGGGCCTTGCACATAAATCCTAAACCGGGAACCAAATACGATATAATTCATTTAATGTGGTCCAAAATTAGAATCCCCGGCAACTTCGATAGAGGGATCTGGGTTATAACCCTCATCGGGTTTCTAAATTCTGCCGCGTTCGCAGTGAGCCTGCCATTTCTGGCGCTCTATCTTTACGGGCAACGCGGCCTCTCCATGTTTTCCGTGGGGCTGATTATCCTGATAAGCGGGTTATGCGCCGCCGCTACTCAGCTTGTAGCTGGATCCTTATCCGACAAACTCGGGCGGCGGCCGATGTTACTCTACACGGTGGCGGCATCTGCAGCGGCATACGCAGGGATGGGGGCATTGATCGCCTACGATGCACCACTGGCGGCAATAATAACGGTGTACTGCGTCGTTCGTTCCGCGCTAATGATGATGCGCCCGCCGATCACCGCGATGATTGCAGATATTTCCCGCCCGGACCGTTTAACCGAGTCATACGGGCTGCTGCGGGTAGGG
>JANYKH010000289.1 GCA_025358235.1 Chloroflexota bacterium | reverse complement strand
CTCGCCGTTGCCCTCGCCACCAAGGGGCCTATCGCTTCCCGCTTCCTGAAAGAGGCGGTTAACAAAGGCATGGATCTTACCCTTGAACAGGGCATCCGCATGGAAGAAGACCTCTATTTTCTGCTTCACACTACCGCCGACCGCACGGAAGGCATCCGCGCTTTCCTGGAAAAACGCTCGCCGGAATTTAAAGGCCGGTAATCCCAGATGTCCTTCCAGACTATTATTTACGAAGTTGACGGGCCTATTGCCCGTGTTTCCTTAAACCGTCCCAAACAGCTCAACGCTTACAGCGTTCAAATGCGCGATGACCTTTATGAAGTCCTGGGCGCCCTCAAAGACGACGATTCGATTCGCGCGGTCATTTTCCGCGGCGCCGGTGATAAGGCTTTCTGCGCCGGCGCTGATTTAACTGAATTTCTCAGCGCCCCCTCCCCCGTCATTGCCCGCCAGGTGCGCTGGGAACGTGATGTGTGGGGTCGTTTCCTGAATCTTGATAAACCCCTCATCGCCGCCCTTCAGGGCTACGTCCTGGGCTCCGGCATTGAAATATCCCTCTGCTGCGATATCCGCATCGCTTCGGAGGACGCCCGTTTCGGTCTGCCGGAAGTGGGCCTTGGTATTATCCCCGCCGCCGGTGGCACTCAGACCTTGCCCCGCGCCATTGGCCCCGCCCGCGCTATGGATGTCCTCCTCTCCGCCCGCTGGCTGGATGCAAAAGAAGCCCTGAAATACCGGCTCGTCAACCGCGTCATCCCTAAAAGTAACCTCTACCTCGAAGCTGAAGTCCTCGCTCATCGCATTGCCGCTCTTGATCCCGCTCTGGTTAAAGCCGCTAAAAAGGCCGTCGACCGCGGCATGGACCTTCCGTTGGCCGCCGGTCTTGAACTGGAAACCCGCCTGGCGTCCGGACTGTGATAACCTCCCTCCCACCGTGAAGATATCTGTCAAAATAGCCAATTACCCTCGCACAAAAACGCAGAATGCCGTAAAATGTATGGCATGCCTATCATCGAAGCTAGCGGACTAACCCGCAGGTTTGACAGTTTTACCGCCGTAGAGGGAATCAACATTACCGTCAACGAGGGTGAGGTTCTCGGTTTTCTCGGGCCTAACGGCGCGGGAAAAACCACCACTATCCGTATGCTGGCTGGCATTATCTCGCCCACTGCCGGTACCGCCAACGTGGCAGGGATTCGCCCTGACCTTGAACCGGAACGTCTCCACGAGGTTATCGGCCTGCTGACGGAACGCACCGGTCTTTACGAGCGTCTGAGCGCCCGGCGTAACTTGGAATACTTCGCCGGTTTTTACGAAAATATCAATGTCGCCGCTCAGGTGGAGAAATACCTTAAATTAATGGGCCTATGGGACCGGCGGGATGACTATGCCGGCGGTTTTTCCAAAGGCATGAAACAGCGACTTGCCCTGGCGCGCGCCCTTATCCATGAGCCTAAAATCGTCTTTCTTGACGAACCCACCTCTGGGCTTGACCCTGAAGCCGCGCATGAAGTCCGTGATCTTATTAAAAAACTCAGTACTGAGGGCCGCACCATTTTCATTTCCACCCATAACCTGCCGGAAGCTGAATCGCTCTGTTCCCGCATCGCGGTGATCAGGACGAAACTGCTGGCGCTGGATACCCCGGACAATCTGCGTCTTCGCTTTTTCCATCCCCAATTGATCATTCACATGGCCAAAGTCACGGACGCCGTCGAAGCAGCGGCGCGGGCTCTGCCTTTCGTCCTGTCTCTGAAACGGGAAGAGAGCGCTCTGACCCTGGAATTAAAAAACATGGAAATAAACTCTCCGGAAGTGGTCAAAGCCGTTGTGGACGCCGGGGCCCGGATTGCCAGCGTCACAGAAGAACGGCCTACACTCGAGGATATTTATCTGAACCTGGTGCGGGACAAACCTGAAAATGTTAAATAAACGCGTCAAGAATATCCTGCTTAAGGAATGGCAGGTGGCTCTCCATGACTTGAACAGTCTATTGATGGTCACGCTGCTGCCTCTGCTGATTATCGCTCAGGCGGTCACCGTTTTCTGGGCGATACAGGAATTTGCAGTTGACTCTATCCTCGGTCTGGACATTGTTCAGAAAGCCCTGAGCAACCTGATTCAGACCGTTCCCGCGGTTGGCGCGCTGCCTGCGGTGCAGCAAATCCAGGTCTTCCTGCTGAGTCAGATGATGTTTTACATCCTGCTCATTCCCACGATGATCGCCGTCAACTCCGCCACCTTCAGCATCGTCGAGGAAAAACTTTCCGGCAGCCTGGAAGCGCTGCTGGCAACCCCTCTCCACACCTGGGAGCTTCTTTTTGGTAAAGCATTAGCGGGTGCTGTTCCCGCCGTCATTCTTACCTGGATATGCACCTTGATATTTTTCCTGGCGGTGCGGATTATGGGGTGGGGCGCTCTCATCAGCCTGGTGGTCACCCCTGCCTGGTATATTACGATTTTATTGCTGGCCCCCCTCATGGCTTTGCTGAGTTTTTTGCTTGGCGTCATCGGCTCGTCAAGGGCCAAAGACGCGAAGAGTGCTCAGAACAGCATTATCCTCATCATTTTCCCGGTCTTCGGCTTGATCGCTTTGCAGGTCACTGGCGCTCTCTGGTTTACGGTCGTGCCGACAATCCTCCTTGGAATTCTCTTGGCCGGGGTAAATGCGTTGGCACTGTGGTCCGCCGTAAAGCTTTTCAGAAGAGAGTCAGTTGTGATACGTTGGAAATAGACATTCCTCTTTCTTGTTCCTTTGCCATCCCACTTCGCCCTTCTTGAACAAACCTGCAAAAGGCTTATACTTCCCCTCCTCTTAATGGAACCTTAGTCGCAATGTCACAAAATTAGTCTGGAAATGGAAAAAATATGCCGAATACGCCAAACATAGTTAAAAAGCCGGAACTTGAATTGCTGGCCCCCGCGGGCAGCTGGGACGCGCTGACTGCCGCTGTTACTAACGGGGCTGACGCCGTCTATCTCGGCACGAAGGTGTTTAACGCCCGCATCAACGCCCAGAATTTCGGGCTTGAAGACCTGGAAAAAGTCGTCGCCTACTGCCACGAGCGCGGCACCCGCGTCTACGTGACGATGAATACCCTGGTAAGGAATGAAGAAATCCAGCATTTCTTTGCCACGATGTCCCGGGTTTATGGGACGGGGGTGGACGGGGTCATCATCCAGCATTACAGTTTCGTCGATATTATCAAGACTAATTTCCCCGGCTTGAAGGTTTTTATCTCCACCCAGGGGGCCATCGGCAACAAGAGCAGCGCGAGTTTGCTGAAAAAGGCTGACCGGATCATTCTTCCCCGCGAACTAACCCTGTCGGAAATCAAAGAGATTGCAGAAGCCGGGACCAGGGTGGAAGTATTTGTGCACGGCGCTTTGTGCCTCAGCTACAGCGGTCTCTGCCTCTTTTCCAGCTTCGTCAGCAACCGCAGCGGCAACCGGGGCCAATGCGCCCAGATATGCCGTCAGAAATTTAACGGCGAATATCCGTTGAGCACCAAGGAACTCTGCACCGTTGAACGTTTGCCGGAACTTATAGAAGCCGGCGTCACCGGTTTTAAGATCGAAGGGCGCATGCGCTCAGCGACTTATGTGGCGGTGGCTACCCGACTTTACCGTAAAGCCATCGATTCATATCTGAATGGCAAATTCAAGGTGCCGACCAAAGAAGCTCTGGACATCGAAGTCGTCTTCAACCGGGAATTCACTGAAGGGCTCACTTTTGGCGATAAAGAGGTGCTCTCTCCTGAAAAACCCATGAACCGGGGCGCTTTGCTGGGCACGGTTAAAGGCGGCCATATTCTCCTCATGCGCGGCCTTTCGGTTGGTGATGGCATCGGGATTTGGTCCGGTGAAAAGGTCACCGGCTCTATTGTGAAATCTCTTACGGTTCACGACCGGGATGTGAAATGGGCGGAGGAGGGGGAAAACGTCAAGCTGGACATCGATGCCAGGGAAGGCGACCGCATTTACCTCACTTCCACTCAGTCAATAAAAATCGAGCCCGATTTTGAAAGACAGTCCATGCCGATTTTTGAGCAGAAACGCCGCCCCGGAAAACTAAGACTGCCTGAGATCGAACGGCACAAATCGAAAATAGAAGGAACGATGGCCCGCGTCTATTCTCTTGAGGAAGCGCGTGCCGCCGCCGCTGCCGGCGCGGACATAGTCTTTTACAACATCTTCGCCCAGGATTTCCCCGGTGTCGGCAGATGGAAGGGCAGTGCCGTGATGGGGGCCTACCTGCCTCGCATCATGACCGAAGCCCGGCTGAAAGAGGCCTTTGCCAATCTGAAAGGTCGCCAGCCGGGGGCGATTATGACCGGCAACCTGGGATTTTTGGCGCGCCGTGATGAATTTGATGTGCCGGTGTTCCTGGACTATTCCCTGAACATTTTTAACGAACTGGACATGCTTTACTTTAGCCGGTACCGCGTGGTGCCGGTACTCTCGCCGGAACTGTCGCTGGATGATTTGAAGCGGTTTAATAACAAGGATGGTGTCGTCTTTATCCACGGTGACATCGTGGTCATAAATACTCTCATCCCCCTCAAGTGCAAATTCCTGAAAGATGATAAGGGGCTGGTGTTCCACGTCCGCAAAGAGGACCAGTTCTGGCAGGTGTTGAACGCCCGGCCTTATGGCGTCTTCAACGATATTCGGAAATTAAAAGAAATGGGCTACTCTCGCTTCATGATCGATAAACAGGGCAAGAGCGCAGAGTTTATCGAGATGTACAAGGAGATGCAGCGCAAAGAAGTGCCGGACCGCCGGATGCGCAAGGGCTATACATCAGGGCATCTTTACCGTCCGGTAGAGTAGCCGGATCCTGTCCGTAAAATAATTTTTACCCCTTCAACGCGGGGGCGGGACCGATTTTTGTTCCAATCCGATCGCCGGGCGATTCCGGGGTAGGTAATTGAGCTTATTTTCCCATCATCCCGCCTTTGGGCGGGGTGGTCTCATTTAAATCAGGGGCTGCTTCGGCGCTAAAGGCCAGGCTCAGGGCTGGCTGAGTAAGCGGATTGGCCCATTCGATTGAAATCAGGTTAGTAGTGGGGATAATCTGTCCCACGTTGAGTGGTCCCTCAATATATTCTATCTTCTCCACAAACCGCTGGACGGACGGCCCGGCAAGGTCCAATTTACCCAGGTTTTCCACTTTTCCGCTGACCAGCCGGCCGATAGGAACATCCTTCAAGGTGACTTTATAAAACGTGCCCTGATTGGAACCGGGGCGCCAAATTTGCCGCGAATATACGAGCGATTCCAGACGCAGCCCGTCAGATGAGACAGCGCCATTTAGTTGATAAACAGTATCGCTGCCGGGACCGGTCTTTTCCGTTTTTCCGCTGAATGTTTTACCTTTCCACGCGATCGTCATGGGGGGAATGGTGAATTCGATGGGGAAGGCAATCGCGGCATTGTCGATTTCAAAGTTGATCAGGACATAAAGCCGGGCGGTGAGGGTAGTGTCTTTCTGCAGCAATCCTACGGTATCGACGATACTGTCACGGCCGGGGCCCGCGCTCAATTTCAGATTCAATGTGGGGTTCGTCCAATCACTGGAGAGATAAGTAGTCGCGGGTTTGATAATACCGTTTTCCACCGGGCCTTCGATATATTCAATTTTATCAACAAATTTACGGATGTCAGCGCCGGTGCGCTCAAATCGGCCGAGACCCGTGACAACGCCGTTAGAAGTCTTGCCGATGGAAAGATTCCGGAGCGTTATTCTATAAAACGAGCCGCGGTTAACATCCGGCCGCATTACCTGTTTGGAGTAGGAAACGGATTCCAGCCACAGCATATCATCAGATGTGCTGCCATGCACCTGGTAAAACACCTCGTCACCGGTGACGGTTTCTTTCAACTCGCCGGTGAAGATATTGCCCATCCACTCAATGGACACAGGCGGGACGATAAATTCTGCTTTGGAAGTGATGGTAGTGAATTCGCTATCTTTGAAAGTCATCAAGGTAGAGAATTCAGCGGCTATGTTGTCATACAGGCGGGGCAAATCCTGAAAGTCTCCGGGAAGGGTAGCGGTTGGGGTGGGCGCCAAGGGAGAGCATGCCAGTAAAATCACCGGTAGAACCACGAGAACTGAGGTTAGCCAAACCGAACTATTTTTTATTTTTAACATAACTCTGAAACTTGAAAACCCATCAACACAAGAAGCCCATGTCCCACGCCGGTTTGAGAGCCGATGCGTTTTAGTGCGCTCGCTGCTGGCCCGATATTGTTCCGGTCTACAACAGTGATCCATCACTGTAAATGAACACATCAAATACGAAACTGGCCGTGTAGCGAAATACCGGGTGATGCTCTCGAAATGGCGCGAAAAAACATTAAATATTCGTTACATTTTATAAGTACCATCATGCATTACGCCTGAGCAAGTGTCAAATGGGATTTTTTGAGAGTGTTATTCAATAGACAATTTACAAAAATCGTGTTACTGTTAGCCATCAATTTATATATATATACGTATAAGAAGCCCGTCATCAGGGTACCATCTCGATATACGTATGCAATGTGACATAAATCATATACACCGTGATTTTGAATCGTTACACTTCGCTTAGGCGTAGTTTAAATTAAATCCGGCCTCTTCATTTTCTGGCCTCAAAGGACCTCTGCCCTCAGATTCAAAGGCTTTATTTAGTTAATATTTAGTTTTGGCATCAATATATTATGGTATATCAATATATACGTATAGCTAAAAGAGCTTATTAAAGATTTGAGGAGGATGTGAACACAGGGAAAAGCAGATAAGTCTGCAATTTTGGAAGTGTAATCACGCTAAAAGTGGAGGTTCTGGGATGAAAAGGTTATTCTATCCGGCAATTTGCGTTATCGCTATGTTTTCCACGCTGCTAGCCGGCAGCGCCAGCGCTTATCCGGCTGTCAACACGCCAGAAAGCATTATAATCAGTCCCGCTCAGGGCGGAGCAACCGGGACCAGCCTGGAGGCTGGTGCGGACAAAGCTTCGTTCAGCCTGGGCTGGGGAGTCGGCACGGGAGTCCAGTCCAACGCGGC
>JANYKH010000160.1 GCA_025358235.1 Chloroflexota bacterium | reverse complement strand
GCGAGATTCGCCCTGGCGAAGCGAAGCAATCCGTGCTCTGTTTTTACCATCCCCTAACCCCTTCCGCTTGTGGTGTTGGGTGTTAAATCACGCTTGTTTTGGCGGAAGGGGGCACTTCTTTGAGGAGTTCACCCTTACCCTAACCCTTTCCCTCCAGGGAAAGGGAACAGGAACAGAATTTGAGAAGGCTAAAGCTTGTTTCATTTTTAATCTATTGCTCTCCCCCCGCCGCGGGAGAGAGTGAGAGTGAGGGTGTTTCGCTTTGGCGAAGGCTATTTCCTTGCATAGAAAGGGAATAAGGAACGGAAGCGAAAGGCCCGTGGATTGCCGCCAAAACCTGAAAATGGAAAGGGAACCGGGGCTGGTAAATTTTTCCCCCTGAACAATTCACCACCCCTTAATACCCCTGCCGGTACCATGTCCCCTTAACCAGGTCCTTATACAGCACCATCTTCTGCCCTGATGCCAGTATCACCGCGTAATAGGCCCGCGATACCGCCTCCGCGCGCCACCATTCATCATCTATCCGCCACCTGTCCTCCACCGACCTTACCTTCTGCCTCGGGCTTTTCAGCATCAGCGGCAAACCGGTCGAGTCTTCCTGCACCGCCAGCGGCTCCGGCTGGTTCAGGCTAATGGTTTCAGCGCGTAGCGTCTTTCCGGAATCCGGGACCATGGCTCCACTTCCTTTACCGTGTACACCTGCGGATTGCCCAGCCGCAGCTCAAGCTGCTTGATATCCTCGCGCAGAAATTCCTGCGCCCTCACCTCGTTAAAAAGACTGCGCTGCCGCGAGTTCCCGTAGCCCAGCCGGTTCAATTTCAGTCCTATTTGCTCGACTGGGCCGGGCTGGGGATAGTCCTCCAGCAGCTTTTTTATCCGCGGCATGGCGGCCTTCGTGTCCATCGCGGACTCCTTGAACTGCACTGTCCGTTCCCAGTGCTCCGCCCGCCAGCTCCGCGTCCAGAGGGTCAGACTGCGGATGCCCCGCCCCTTCAGCCCCTCCTTGGCGAAAATCCGCGACAGCAGCGAATCCACCATCACCAGCAGCGCGTCCATGGACACCGTCACGGATTGTAATACCGTGCTTTCCTGGATTACTTCCTCATGGGAGCGGGGGTAGAGCGGGTCGTCATCATACCCCCCCCCGCCAGTTCCAGCAGGCGCATCCCCTCCGGGCCGAATTGCGCCTGGATCGGTCCCGGCGGCAGAGCGGCCGCCTGGGACAGTTTGGTGATGCCGAAGTCATGCAGCTTGGTTTTGCTCTTCTCTGAAATAGGCAGCACGTCACAGGACAGGTCTTTTAGAAAATCCGCGAGGCTGCCGGTTAAAATGCGGTATCCGCCTAGCTGGCAGGACATCGCTGCCAGGTACGCCGGGAATTTCCCTTCCGCGATGCCCATCTGCGGCTCAAAACTGGCCGGGATGGCCTCTTTTACGGCGGCGATCACCGCCTCATCGTTCTCATAAATGTACTGCATGCCGTCCAGCCCGATGTAGGCCAGCCCAGGCTCCGCACCTTCCACCAGCGGGCTTATTTCTTCCAGCGCGTTCAGCAGTTCGTCGAAGACAAAGGCGTAGTAGGGCATATCTGCGTGCGTGATTTCGATTTCGTTGCGCAGGGAAAGCGCCTCTTGCAGCGTCATGCCGGGGCGCAGTCCCTCAATCCCCGGCGAGAAGTCCAGCACGATCTGCTGCGAATCGGCCTCGCGGATGACCGCGGCGTCCCGGCCCTTAAGCGCGGGGTGACGGATCGTCTCGCAGCGGTAGGGGAAGTGGGGCACCAGCACGCATAGTAATCTCATAACATACAGATCATATAGAACAAACGTTCTAATGTCAATGGAATTTTTATTACATTAAGTAGGGGGGAGAAGTAAATGGACAGAAGAGAAACGGATGAACTGGTACTGATCGGTTTGGAGTTGGTTCTTTAATGCTGGAATCTAATTCAAACCAGCGCGAGGCCCCAAATTGTCATTCTGGATGAAGTCCCGATGCAATCGGGACGACTGAAGAATCGCAGGGTGGGATGGAATTGGTTAAGTTCGGATTTGGGACAGTCTTGACGCCCCTGCCGGATAAAAGAAAAATTGGTTTTATCCAATCATGCATCCGGAAGGGGTCGGGGGATGGTAGTTTTAAATGGCTGCTCTTACCCCACATTCGGTATTTCCGGGATTGGAGGCGCAGGAATAATCTCAACCGCCGGTCTTTCAAATTCCGCTTTGCCCAAGCAGGTGAAAATGATGGCCGCAATCCCGGACGGGTAAAAA
>JANYKH010000126.1 GCA_025358235.1 Chloroflexota bacterium | reverse complement strand
CTTTTACTCATCATTTCGGCAATATCCCTTGAACAGTCGCCTAAAATACGTACAAATTCGGATATTCATTTCCTGACTGAGATTCTAATATTAACTGTACATAGTATATTGGTCCATCAGACTGGCATACCTATACCGGGTTAAATATCACCATGGAGGTCGAAATGCTGCAGATTTTTCAGACCGGTGGTATGGTCGGGGCGATTCTCAGCATCATCGTCGGTATTATTATCATTGTCTGGCCCCGTATCATTGCTTACGTAATTGGAATTTATCTCATCGTCATCGGTATTCTAAGTCTCATCGCATCATTCAGATGATTTCTATTATCCTTGCGGATGACCACCGTCTGGTTCGGGAAAGCCTTCGCGGCTTGCTCGAGGCCGAAAGCGATTTCCATGTCGTCGCGGAGGCCGGTGATGGCTTGGAAGCCGTCCGCCTGATCGAGCAGCTTAATCCCGATATCCTTGTCCTTGACGTTAATATGGGCGGCCTGAATGGTGTCGAAGTTGCCCGCCAGCTTGGCCGCCGGCCTACCGCCACCCGCGTCATCATGCTCTCGATGTACGGTAATGAAAGCTATGTCCTGGAGGCTCTGCGCGCTGGTGCGCGCGGCTATGTGCTAAAGGAGAACGCTTCAGAGGAACTTGTGCGCGCTATCCGTGAGGTTATGGCCGGCGGTCGTTACGTCGCCGCCTCGCTGATGAATCGTACTATTGAAAGCTATCTTCAGAATACTGACCCCGGAATTCGTGATGCCTATGCCCTGCTCACCGCGCGTGAACGGGAGGTCCTTCACCTGGCGGCCCAGGGCCACACTAACGCGGAGATCGCTGAAAAGCTTTTTATCAGCCGCCGGACAGTGGAAATCCACCGCGCTAATATGCTCCGTAAACTGGGCCTGCGCACCCGGCATAATCAATTGATGCAATATGCTGTTGAGCGCGGGATTCTCCCCGCCGAGACCCCCCGTAAATCACCCACTTCTCAAGCCCCACCGGAGTAATTACGGAGCCTTTATCTGCCCGCGATGTCCGGTTAATTCACCGGTATTCAAAGGGCCCTTGATTGCCTACATCATCCCGCCGCCGCTGGGCCTTGGCGCCGGGGCAGTATCGTTGCCCGAGACTCCGGGCAATGGGCCGGGCTCAACGTTATCAAATGCGATGGTCAAAACGGGCTTACTGCCTGGCGAGGTATTCGTCCAGTCAACGGATATCAATTTGCCGATCGGCACAACTCTCTCGCCGAATAACTGCTCGGTGGTATATTCAATACCCGTAACCACCTGGCCCAACTCAGACCCTTCCTGGAAAAATCCCCGCGCTTGAGCGGACGCCGCGGATTTACTCAGCGGGACGTCCTTGAGCGTGACCTGATAATAGATTGATGATCTTTGCAAGAATACGGTCGCCACGCCGATGTTGCTGGTCGCCCGCCGGGAATATGATAAAGCTGTCAACCGCGTGCCGTCAGCGGAAATCGTGCCGTGGGCTTGATCAAAAATGTCTTGATTCTGTCCGCCGCTTTTCTGGGACCCGGTGAAGTCGTTCCCTTCCCAAACCAGCGGTATTGACGCCAGATCGAACTCCGCCGGAAAAACCAGTGGTGTACCCGCGAAATCGTATGAGCCTGACGCCAACAGACGGACCGTCAGAAACCTGTTCTGCCGCACAGATGCCAGGTCTGATGATTTTTCAAAAGCCAGTTTTAGGCTGGGCATCACGCCCCTCTCGCCTTTCCAATCAGTGGACACATAAGCCACGTCGGAGGTTATTTTGCCGTTATTAACGGAACCTTCAATATATTCGATCTTCTGGACATGCTTCTGGATGTCAGTCCCTGTTCTTTCAAAAATTCCGGCCGTGGCAGAATCCCCGGCCAGGGGCAGATTACGCATCGTAACCCTGAAAAGAGTTCCCGTATTCGTCGCCGTGCGCGTTATCTGGCGGGAATATGTCAGGGATTCTATCCAGTCGCCGTCCTCGGACAGGCTGCCGTGGATTTGATCGGCAATGATCTGCCCCGCCCCCCGGCTGTCCAGCCCCCCGAAAAATATCCGCCCCATCCATTCGATTGGGACGGCGGGCACTTCCAGCTTCATCGGCGTTGAGGTAGTCCTACCTGCGGAATCCAGTGTGACCTCGCCGGTCAGCGAGGCTGAAAAATATGTGTTCTTCTGCAGCAGCAGTACATTTTTTGAATAGCTGGCGTTAGTTGAAACTGGTCCGGAAGCGGCGCCGTTCGCGCAAGCCGGTAATGTTGCCATTACCAACGCGATACAAAAAATCGCGATTGTTTTCCGCCAGCCATGAATGCTCTTTGTTATCACTTGGAACCTCGATCCCTGCTAAATATATACCGTGGCGTAGTCCCTTGCCATCTTTCCGGCTGGTTCTTAGCGCCTTATTATACCGGCTGTCCCTTTTTATGATTAATGGAATAGGCCACCATTTCCGCCCGGTTATTAAGATTTAGTTTTTCCATGATCCGGCGGACGTAGGAGCTTACTGTGTTAGGGCTCAGGAACAGGCGGTGCGCTATCGCGTCGGTGGTCATTCCTTCCCCCACTAGCTTCAGGATCTCTTTCTCCCGCCCGCTCAAAACTGGTTCATTCCGGTCCGTCGGTATCAGGTTCAGCAGTCTGATTGTCATCTGCGCGGAGAGGACCGCTTCCCCCTGTGAAACACTCCGTACCGCTTCCACGAGCTTTTCCAGCCGGCTGCCTTTTAATAGATAGCCGTCAGCCCCTGATCTCATGGCCTGGATTAAATCATCATCCTTTTCTGATACGGTCAGAAAGAGTACTTTAACCTTTGGCTGCCTCTGTT
>JANYKH010000093.1 GCA_025358235.1 Chloroflexota bacterium | reverse complement strand
TGGGAGGAATCAATTTATCAAAACCGGTAGATACCGCCACGTCAATCGTGCCTTTGGCGGCTCCGCCAATCGCGCCATCCGTGATATTCTTACCGTCGGCTCAGAGGCCGGCAAAGGCGCTCTGGAGGCTGGGCTGGACGGTAAGAATATCACGGATGGCGCGATTGGCGGAGCCGCCAAAGGCACGATTGACGTGGCGGTATCTACCGGTTTTGATAAATTGATTCCTCCCAAGGATCTACCCTCGGGACTGGATTGGTCAAATGCCAACGTGAAGGACGCGGTCAAATACCTGAAAGGGAAAAATCCGTTGACCAACTCCCCCACCCGTTCATTGTGGCAGGGCGCGGGCAGCACCACCGGCATCAGCCGCACGGCCGTCAGCGAAGGCCTGATAAGCTCCGGCAAAGACCAGGTCAAGAGCTTCATTAAGGGTGACGAAGTGCCGGTTTTAGGCATAAAACAGGAGTTCACCGGCCAGGTGATCGAAGGGGCCACCCCGTATATCAAGACCGCCGGTAAAGCAGCTATTACTGGCGCGAAATCAATGGCGAGCGCAGTTAATAATTCGGTCAATAACCCCGGCGGAATAATTAAAGCTTAATGACGGAGGCTATGATGAATAAGAATATCAGTTTGACGCCCGCTGCCCTAAAATGGCTTGGTCTGGCTTTTGACAAAAAGACCCAGATCTCCCCGCTGTCCACGATTTCCGGCAACGGTTTTACCCAGGAAGGGCTGGACAGCCTTATCAAACAGGGCGTGGTAACCGAGGATAAAACCATGACTCCGGAAGCGTACGCCCTGCTGGAAATATTGGCTGGAGCGAAGCAATTCGCATCCGTGCAACTTTCCGGCGGGTCCGGCCACGTCAACAGAATTACATACTGGAACGGCGATAAGTCCGTCTCCATCGATACCAAAGGTGATAACCTGACTCTTTCGCCCGGAAACAATGTAGAATCGCTGGGGACAGTCTTCGAAGAGATTACCGGGTCCAACCGGCTGATCAGTTCAAACTTCTCCGGCAGTTTTGATTTCCGGTCAGCCCTCGTATTTTGCGCCCTGCTGGATCTTTCACGGAAAGCAGCTATCCGTCTCTATGCCGACGGGACTGATGTACCTGAAGGTTTCACCCCGTCAGAAGTAAGTCAATTTATCACCGGCGCTAGCAACGCGCGGTGGGTTACCAGCCACTTGAAAACACTCAGCATCCCGGGTCTGGGTGTTTCCCCGGAACAGGCCGCAACTTCGCTGAAGAGCCTGGTCGAAGCCGGGGTCATTGCCAGCGCCAAACCTGACCTTTTTACGCCGGCCTATGATTCAGCCCAACTGGCTGCCAACTTTCTGTTCATTGAGAACGTCGTCCATTTCCGCAGCGGCAACGAAAAAGAAACCGGGAGAATGGCCTCCGCGGAATGCCTTTACCTTCAGGCCGGCATTCATGACGTGATCATGATAGACATTGCGGCAGACAAGGTTGAGATTTCCGCGGTTTCTTCCCGCGCGATGATTGATGACATCAAGGCTATGATGACGGTGCCGCCGGTTTTTTAACCATACGACTTTAACAAGTTCATCCGGTGACCCGGGGGCGGGATTCCTCTTGAGACAACAATCCCGTCCCGGCCTCCGTTCTGTGATGATCCCCCCCTTTTCTGTTCCCCTATTACCGTTTGCTTCATCGTGAATACTTACTGTGTGACCAGTCTTGATAAGATTAAACGCTGCATTTCCCAACCGCTGAAAAGTCCCCGGTTTCATTTCCGTAGTTACGTATTATCACGGCTTGATATCACTATAATTTTCGCTCATACTTTGGTTGATTCCTTGGTTGTTCGGTCAAACGGAATCTAAATTAAGGAAATTAAAGATGTATCAGAAAATACTGGTCCCGCTGGATGGTTCGGAATTAGCTGAAGCGGCCTTGCCTTATGCCGAGGAACTCGCGGGCAGGCTGGGCTCGCAGGTCACTCTGGTCAATGTACATGAAGTTTCGGTTCACCCCAGCGAAACTATTGCCCGGGAATACCTTCAGAAAATGGTAGGCGAAGCCACCCGGGGCGCTGATGCTTGCTCGGCAAAGCTGGGGACAGGAGACATTGTTCGAGTTAACTCAGAGGTGATCCTTGGCAAGCCGGCGGACAGTATTCTGGAATACGCTGAAAAAGGAAATTTTGACCTGATCGGCCTCGCCACCCACGGGAGGTCCGGCATTTCAAGGTGGGCCATGGGAAGCGTGGCGGATAGAATCATCCGCGCAACTACCCGGCCGGTATTTTTAACCCGGGCCAAAGACACCACCCCCGAAATTCGTGAGAAGGGGATTATTAGAAAGATACTGGTTCCACTGGACGGATCGAAAACATCCGAAATTATCATCCCCTACATTGAGGAACTTGCCGCCGGTTTAAAGGCGGAAGTCGTTCTGCTTGAGGCCCTGGCCAGAGGGATTCAGACCATCTCGGATTATGTGCCGCTTACCGAAGAAGAATTGGCCTCTGATAATGAAGAGGCAGTCAATTATCTTGCCCGGATTAGCGAGCAATTCAAGAATAAAGGAATACCTGTATCGAGTGAAATACGACTTATTATTCAAGAAGGACGCGCCGCGGATGAGATTATTCAATTTACCGGTCAGATGCAGGCTGACCTGGTAGCGATGTCCACACATGGAAGGTCCGGATTCAAGCGACTGATGTTTGGCAGTGCCGCAGAAAGAATTCTCCTTGAGGGCAATACTCCGCTGTTTTTAGTGAAACCCCCGCCCTCCCCCTAAATCATGAATGATTGAAATTTATCGGCCGTAACGAGACCGACTCAATATCGAATTTTAGGGTTGGTTTTTCGCCGCCTTTTCATACCATTCGGGATAATGTTTTTGGGCGTATGTTGGCGAGACTTTACCGTCTATCATGGAGTTTAGAGACTCGTTAAAATACGGATAAAACGAAGTTAAATAAAAATGAATCATGAATCCCAACAGCACGATGAAGAAAGCGGTCCCGTGCGCCAGCAGAATCACCTCGTAATTTTGTACGGAAATGCTCATTCTAAAAAGCGATAGAATTATCCCGGTTACCACGAGCGTCAAGCAAGTCAAAACCACAATAACCTGCCACAACTTTTGATCCCCGTTTAGGCGGTCTTCAGGCGGCGGGATGTCCTTACCTCCGAAGTAAAAAACCGGCGCCTTCCTTAACCACAGGCGGTCAACCTTCTTCCAGTGAAATGTTTCTTTTATAAAGTCTATGACATCTATCGGGTAAA
>JANYKH010000277.1 GCA_025358235.1 Chloroflexota bacterium | reverse complement strand
TGTTTCCATAAGTCCGGGGTTATTAAAACTCCGGACTTTTTTGTTTCAAGTAAGTTCATGCCAAAGACTTAAGTACAACTACGGATAGAGTAATACTCCTGCCTGCCTGATAATACAAGAAAATACAGGACATAAATTTAGGAGGCAGTATGTATAACAACATCCTTGTTCCCCTTGACGGATCGCAGCTTGCAGAAAGCGTTCTGCCCCACGTAGAAAGCATCGCCAACGGCTGTGGCGTTACGAATGTGACGCTCTTAAGCGTCGTCCCTCCGTTTCACTATCCTCATGAAATAGGGGACGCTTTCAAGGAACCCAAAGGAGTTGAGGAAATAAATACCCGTAACCGGAAAGAAGCATCCCTCTATCTTGACAAAATAATGGCCGGGCTAAAATATAAGGCAAACGTCCAGACCGTGGTTCTAACCGGTCAGCCTCCTGAAACAATAGTTGATTTTGTAGCCAAAAATGGCGTCGACCTGGTTGTGATGGCGACGCACGGCTCCTCAGGGGTGAGTCGGTGGATGTGGGGCAGCACAACCGAAAAAGTTTTGCGCGGCGCCTGCGTACCCATATTTATGGTTCGCGCTCCGGGGTGTATACCCGGCATAAAATAGGGTTCCACGTTTTATGGGGGTGGTCAGGGACCGGTGCGTACCCGGTTTCTTCCCACCCCCCTCTTTTTGTCTCCAAATATTGTAAATTACCGTTCAATATCCAGTTCAGCCTAAAAATAGAGTATAATACTACCCAATCTACATTTAGGGAGATCCCCCATTCTCAAACCATCTAAGATATTCTACGGTTGGTGGATTGTACTTATTACCGGTATTATCACAGGCCTGGGCATGGGCTTTTATGTCTACGGCCTTTCAGTAGTTTTTAAACCCCTGGCGGCCTCTCTCGGGCTGAATCGCGCTGCAACTTCCGTGGGAGCGGGGTTGGGCTCGATGACCGGCGGTATCGTCGCGCCCCTCAGCGGCTGGCTGGTGGATCACTTCGGCCCAAAATGGGTCATGTTCTGGGGCTCTTTAATGATGGCTGCCGGGATGATGCTCGTATACTCGATCCAATCCGCCTGGTCTTATTACCTGGTCTGGGTGCTGATTTCCGCGGGCGGCAACCTGGGCATGACCATTCCTATGGATAAGATAATCGTGGAGTGGTTTGCCAAAAAACGCGGCTTAGCCCTTAGCATTAAGTTCACATTCATCGGGTTAGGCGGGATTATCCTGGTACCGGTAATCACGCTGCTTTCACTCAATTATGGGTGGCAGGCGGCTTGCGTTTTGTGGGGAGTATTTTTAGCTGCAGCGTGTCTACTGGTGGTCTTATTCATCCGCCAGAAAGGGCCACAGTATTACGGTCTTGTTCCGGATGGAGTTGAATCCAGAGCTCTCGTTCATCCAACAAAAGGCACGTCAATTAGACCGGAGTTTCATTTTACCTTAAAACAAGCGATGGGGACCGCCGCCTTTTGGATTATCCTTATAGTCACAGCCGGACAGGCGCTCGTGGGGCAATCCATCACCGTCCATACCATTCCTTTTCTTACCGATCTCGGGATTGACCCCGTAACGGCGGGTGTTTTAATGAGCATGATGATCTTTTTCAGCATTCCCACGAGGGTGATATTCGGCGTGTTATCTGACCGGCTGAAGAGGGAGCAATTAAGATATTTGTTGGGGGCTTCTATCGGGGTTATATCGGTAGGCATAACAGCTTTGCTTATTGCACCGGGGATGATCAGTGTTTACATATTTCTACTTTGCTTCGGCATCGGCAGCGGGATTCCGGTCACTCTTTCGGTGCTTATGCGCGGACAGTATTTCGGTGTGAAATCCTTCGGTAAAATTTCCGGGGTGCATGCTTTGATGACAGCTCCGGTTGGACTCATTGCGCCGATTTATGCCGGATGGATCTTTGACTCCACAGGTAGTTACACTTTCGCATTCTCCTCTTTCGCCATTCTGGCTGCGGCGTGCGCCGTACTGATTTGCTTCGC
>JANYKH010000082.1 GCA_025358235.1 Chloroflexota bacterium | reverse complement strand
GTGGCAGCGGAAACAGCCGTTGGATTGGTCCTGTGCGGCCAGGGTTTTCCAATCGATC
This sequence comes from Chloroflexota bacterium, assembly GCA_025358235.1. GTDB lineage: Bacteria > Chloroflexota > Dehalococcoidia > Dehalococcoidales > RBG-16-60-22 > JACPQH01. The sequence goes on along the minus strand of JANYKH010000082.1, from coordinate 4,985 downwards.
TGCATTTGATCGTTGGGTTTGTCATGTGCTGCCTGTGAAGGATACGTCTGCCAGCTAAGTCCGTCAGGGAAAGTGGTGAGGCGGGCGATTTCCTTGAGCTGGGCGATGGCAGTGTTGATATCATTCTTTTTCTGGTCCGCGATGGCCGGGTAGGCGTTGCGGTAGAAATCTTTAATAGTTTCCAATTTGGCATTGGCCTGGTCAAGGCTGGCGTTCTGGGGGACCAGATCCTTCATGGCCATCTGTTTAATAAAGGGTAAGCTGCTGCTGATGGAGCCGTCCGCCAGGGCCTTGTCAACAAGGTCTTCAGGGGACTGGAAAAGGTGAGTCGTCCGGTTGTGGCAATCGATGCAGTCCATCAGGCGTTTTTCATTTTGAATGCGCTCGGGGGTAATTTTGGCGGTGTCAGCGGGATCCATATATTCCGTAACTGTGCCGTCCGGGTTTTCTACTCCCACCCAGCCGATGTCAAGGCGTTTCTCATCCAGCGGCAGGTACCAGACTTTAGCGCTGCTGTGCCAGTGGATTCCGCTGGCAACGGCTTCTTTGCCGCCACCAACCTTCAATACTAACGTGGTAGTACTGCGGGTGTTCTCCGCGTTGGGGGCGAAGGTGGTTTCGATGACGGGGTGATCACCGGTGAATTTTTCGGCCCAATGACATTTTTCGCAGGTCTCGCTGGTGGGGCGGCGATCTTCAAGAGGGGTAACCATGGGACGCTCGTAGGACCCGGTGATAGCCGGGATTATATCGCTTAGACCGCGGATTTTGGAACGAATCAGGTTTTCCGTGCCCACACCTACGTGGCATTCGGCACAGGTTACCTGGTTATGCGGGGATGCCTCAAAGGCAACAGATTCAGCGTAATGTACGTCATGGCAGGTTACAGTGCAGAAGGCCGTCGAATCAACCAATTGCAGCGCTTGATTTGAACCCAGAAACAACAACGGAAGGACACCGAACAGACCCGCAGCGGCTGCCGCCGGGAATAGTATCCTCTTGTGGCATTTGATGTAATTAATAAGGCGCGGTTTCCACCTGCCGATGAAGTTAATCATAAGGGCCTCCATAGGCCACAGTCTTAGCCTGTCTAATTGCTAAACAACCGAATCCGGATTTTGTTACAGTTTTGTAACGTTTGGAAAAGCGGGGAGGGGAATTGGGGGGGGGAATAGGTGTGTTAGTCCCGGTCTCTGGTGTAATAACTACTGCTTTCACCGGTCCTTGCTGAATCAGATGAGGAGTAACGGGAATCAGTCGTCCGGTAACTATCACCGCCGCTGCTTTCACGGCTGTCACCGGTGCGGGAAGAATCATAAGAGGTTTCATGTTCCCCGGTGGTCCCGGCAGAGGTACGTGTGTCAGAATCACGGGAGCCGCTATCGCCGCTGCTTCCTTCTCTTTCATTTGAACCGCTATAGTTGCTGGAACCGTCATGGTCCCCGGAGGACACATCGCCCTCAGTGCCCACTCTTTCGGATGAATCCGAATCACGGCTGTATTCAGCATCGCGGCTATCACCGGTGCTTTCCGTCCCTGATGATTCCCGGTCAGGCGGGTCAGCACGGGTCCCGGAATCACCTGAACCGGAGGTGTTGTCCCGCGGCTCTATCGTATCTGAATTGGGGTCCTGGCGGGATTCCGGCGGAGAATAGGTCTCGTGTTCCGAACTCTCCAAATTAATGCCTTCAGTGTACAGCACCCCATGAGCCGAATTGGACACGCGGAAGTAAACGCGGTTGTCAAACTGTTTATCCAGATCAGACAGGGCCACGGACTGGCCGTTAGAGGTGGTAACCCTGTCATCCCCGGTGTGCACCGTAACCAGGGCTCCGGAAACGTTGACCATTATACTGTGGCTATCCGGGTTTACACGGACCAGAGTTCCATCGACATGATTATCGAAGGAATCGCCAGACGATTCGATTCTATCAGTTTTGGAGATGCCTGAAGCGTTGTTGCCCTGAACCAGAAGCCATTTTCCGGTTTCAGGAGCAGGCGAGGCGGAGGGGGAGTTTATTCTTAATCCGGCGATCTGCCAGCTACCGTCCGGGGTAATACCCTGGAAGTTGCCGCCGATTTCAAATGCGCCGTTGGCCAGATCTTTAGAATCGATAATGCTGACATAAGCTGCCCCGCCCCGGTTTACCCCTTCAAGGCGCACAAGCTGCCCCGAGGAGGGGAGTTGAGGGCAAATAACGCCGGGGATCTGGATGCCGCTAACCTGCCAGGCATTGTTAATCATTCCGGCAAAGGTGCCTGTAACCTGAAAATAGGAGTTTTCCAGTCCCTTATCCGAGACGGAAGGTGAAGTCTTTAAAAAGTCCGGATTGCCGTAGCTGACCCGGGCAATGATATTAGCCCGCCGGACGATTTCCATTGTTTCATTCAGAGCCGGATGGGAAGAGGAAGACGCATTGCTTACCGTACTGGTAAGTTCGCCCTGTTCGTACAGAGTATCGCTTATCATCCGGGCCAGCAGGACGCGGACGGTTTCCGGAGAACTCAGGGCAATGGTTTTTAATGAAGCGTCGATCAGGTTTCGGCCCGCTTCTATGGTTTTCGTATTGACCGAAACATCAGCGAATGATAAGGCCATCACTTCGTCAGTCCGGGACCGGGCCAACTTCATGGTGACTTCAGCGCGGGCTTCAGGCGAGCGTGCCGCGGCTACCTGCAGCTTTTCAATTCCGGTTTTGACCGGATAAACCAGGTCACCGGGGAGACTGCTGTTAGAACCGTAGACTACCCCGCTGGCTCCCAAAACGACGGCGGCGATGCCGAAGGCCAGGGAACGGCTAAAGGCGCCGGCCAGCCGGAACGAATTGCTCCAACTTGACCAGGGGAAGCGGGCGGGGGACGGTGAGGAGTTCATTTCTTCGAGGAGCCGTTTTTTGGCTCTCATTTTAAATTCCGGGCTTGGCCCGGGATCAACCGGTTCAACAGTTTTGGCTATTTCCAGCAGCGGCTTTAATTCCCACCGCAGTTCAGGATAGCGGTCCAGGCATTCTTTAACCGTCATGCGGCCGGCACGGACGTCATCGATGCAGCGGGTGATGATTTCTTCCCGGTTCATATCAGCCGACTCTTATCTGAAAAATAGTCTCTGAGAGTGTGCAAGGCGCGGTGTTGAATAACGCGCACCGCCCCTTCTGTTTTATGGAGCGCTTTGGCGATTTCACTGTATTCCAGCCCATCGATAAAGCGCATGGTAATAACTCTTTGTTTTTCGCCTTTCAGGGTGCAAATTGCTTCTTTGACCTGGACCTTGTTTAAAGCTGCCTCAGTTTGCTGTTCCAGGGAGGGATCTTTATCAGGAACATCTTCAGCTACTTCCAGCGGGACTACTTTTTTGCAGCGTTTTTGGTGGTTGATGATCAGGTTATCAGCGATTTTAGTCAGCCAGCAGGCAAAAGGAGCCCCCGTTTGTTGGTACCGGCCGATCGCCTTCCAGGCGCGCAAGAAAACGTCCTGGGTGATATCTTCCGCTTCAGCCTGGTTGTAAACGCGGTAGCGCACATGCCGGTAAATGCGGTCTACATGAAGATCGTAAAGTGAGGCAAAGGCGTTTTTGTCGCCGGTGATAGCGTGCTCGACGAGTGAATCTTCAGACTCGGCGAGTGTTGCCTCGATGGGAAGCGGGAACCCGCAATATGCCACCACGTCATCCCCCCACAATGCCCCCGTGACAGCCCAGCTGTCAGGAGTGTAAGCAACCTCGTATAGAAATAGCTTACTATTCATTATCGCTCGTTTTTAGGGGATTTTGCAAGTTACCAAGACATGCCAGACGTGGTTTATTAACTGAAAAGATAAACCCCCTCACCCCGCTCCGATTAAGGAGGTTGTTTGGGCCCAACGCATCTTCCGGAGCGGGGAATATTTTAAAGGGGGCTAACGAAATATCGATTTGTGCCTCCGATTATTCTTTTAATGCTCAAAACCAGAGCATTCCGGGTACAGGTAGACGGCTGAGGGTTTTCATTATTCCCCAGCCGTCAGACCGTCTAATTTATTTTATTAAGGGGTATTTTTAAGATAGGCCGCCAGCGCGTCAAGCTCTTCTGCGGTCATCGTGCCGGAGTATCCCGGCATCATCCCGACGCCGTTAGCGGTAGAGGCGATCACCTGGGCGAGGGTCCTGCCAGCCAGAGCACTCTGGTTTAGGGCGGGGCCGAAACTGCCTTGCCGGTTGGCCCCATGGCAGCCCGCGCAATAGGTGGTATAAAGCCCGGTGACGTCAACCGTGGGAATAGGGGGAGGAGGAGTCACGGTAGGAGTTGGGGTGGGAGTAGGAGTTGGCGTAGGAGTAGGTGTCGGCGTAGGAGTTGGGGTAGGAGTAGGCGTTGGGGTAGGAGTAGGCGTGGGTGTAGGTGTAGGTGTAGGTGTCGGCGTGGGTGTGGGTGTCACGGTCGGAGTAGGAACAGGCGCCGCAGCAGGTTTCAGATATATTGCAATGGCCAGAACCTGGTCAGAGGTTAAAGCGCGACCGGTGTTGTGAGTGGGAATCCAGGACAAGAGATCGGTCTGCGTTTTAGCAGTATTGTTATTCACGCCATGGCAGAACGTGCAGTTGGCAGCATATATTGCAGCACCGTCAAGTACGGGCGTGGGTGTCGGAGTTGGGGTAGGTGTCGGCGTCGGTGTCGGTGTGGGTGTAGGCGTCACGGTAGGCGTCGGAGTAGGAGTAGGAGTCGGCGTCGGAGTCACAGTGGGCTCAGGCGTCGGTGTCGGCGTAGGAGTAGGTGTTGGTGTAGGCGTAGGTGTGGGCGTCGGTGACGGAGTCACAGTGGGAGTCGGAGTAGGAGTAGGAGCCGGCGTCGGAGTAGGTGTTAGTGTAGGTGTTGGTGTAGGCGTAGGTGTTGAGGTAGGAGTAGGCGTGGGCGTAGGAATCGGGGGAGGAGGAGTCACAGTGGGAGTCGGCGTGGGGCGCGGAGTGGTCGTGCCACCCCGATAGTCATCTTCTCTATCATAGTTATCGGAGC
>JANYKH010000048.1 GCA_025358235.1 Chloroflexota bacterium | reverse complement strand
GGGGAGGGGGAGGAGGCGCCTGCGGCGCGGTTATTCGTTATTGGAAGAACTCCTCCTCTTTCTCTTGGAATCCCTTCAAGAAACCGTGGCGTTAATTTTGGCCTTGGGTACTCCCGAGGGCTAAATTAACGCCACATTTTGGGTTATCTTCTCTGTGGAATTATCTCCATGCCTCTGTGTCTCAAGCCGTACTCGGCGGGTGGTAAACCTCTTGATTTATTTGCGATTTCAAACGTGTCTGGCCTGGAGGTACACCAAATCGCAGATGCGCCCGTGCGGAGGGCTTTCAGTTTTTCTTCCTTCTTCCCCGCTGCAAACCCTCGCGTGCCAATAGGTTACCGGTGTGTGAATCTGTTTAATTGATTTCGATTGGCATCAGGGAATCCCTGATGCCAATTTCAGGTATTCCCCGATGGCTAATGTCGGGTATTCCCCCTAGCATCCCCCGTTCGTCATTGCCCGAAAAGGGCATGAAGCATGATGGGTCCTGGCAAGTGGAATGGAGATATGGAATGACGGTCAAAAGTATACAACGTAAGGCGAACCTGCTCGTTACTAACGAGTTGGGACTGCATGCCCGTCCGGCGGTAAAGATCGCGAATTTAGCACATACTTTTGATTCTACGATTCATATCGGGACCAAACACAAAAAGGTGAAAGCCAAAAGCATTCTGGGTGTTTTGTCCTTGGAGGCCTCCGAGGGGACCGAGGTTACCGTGATTGCAGAGGGGCCAGATGCGGATAAGGCGATTCACGCCTTTGAAGAGCTTTTCGCCTGCTCCTTCAATGAACCGGTGGGTAGTAGCCCGCAGTCCGCTGGTATGCGGTAGCCCGACTAACGTCCCCCTGACTCCCACGATAACGGTGGACTAGACCCTGCTCAGGGCACTATAATTCCGGTAAAGAACGATAAATTAGCCGGAACTACGATGACATCATCAGGACTATTGAGCAGCGGGGTTATTGGTTTACTCATGATAACGAGTGCGTGGGCGCAGGTGCATGAGCCCGATCGGAATCCCCCCTTTGCGCCCGGTCCCCGGGACGTTGTCCGGATGGCGGAAGCGCCGTTCTTGCCTGGCGTAATGGGTTCGCCTTCACAAGAATGGACTTTCCATAAGACGGCCGATGGCAATCATCCGAGTGGGGCTGAACAGCAAATGGTCTGGCTCATGAACCGGGCGCGCGGCAATCCGGGGATCGAGGGCATTTGGTTAGCTCATTTACGACAGTCAAATGTTCAAGCAGGAATGAACTTTTTTGCCGTTCAGCGTCAGGTTTTAATGGATGAGTTCAGTGTCCGTTCGATTGTGCCGCCTGCAGCGTTTGATAACCGGCTGTATAATGCCGCAAGTAATCATTCCGCTTATCTGATTTCCATCGATGGGCAAAATCACAACAATCAGTTTGACCGGATCACTGAGGCAGGATTCAATTTTTCTTCAGCCAGAGGCAGTGTCTATTCTTACGCGGATGACTCTGTTATGGGACATGCCGTTTTCAATGTGGATTGGGGTGGGAATGACGGCACAGGAATGCAGACGGGGCGCGGCCATCGGGAGGGTCTGATGGGCATTTATTCGTCGGTTGGTATTTCGTGTCTTGCGGATAACAATCCGACAAACGCGGTGGGCCCTCTGGTAACAACCATCAATTATTGCAATCCTTTGACGTCCTATTCCAATCACTACGACCGGTTCATCCTGGGAACCATTTGGAACGATCTGAACACGAATAGTCTGTATGACCCCGGCGAGGGCATGGACTCGGTAACCGTAATGCCGGACAAGGGGACGTTCTTTGCGGTGACGGGGAGTGCCGGTGGGTATGCCCTGCCGGCGGTTCCCGATAGCTATGTGGTGACTTTTTCCGGTGGGGGGCTTCCCTCGAATGTCGTGAAGGCGGTTACATTGGGAGCCACCAGCGTGCTCGTGGATTGCCCGGTTCACTCTGATACCAATCAAGCGCAAGCGGCGCTTACGGTGGGAGCCAATTGGGCGTTAACCTATACGCTCAATGGTCAGCGCAAGGGTTACGCGTATCGCCTCTCAATCTCAACCAATCTGATTTTGGGCATTTGGGATTGGGCTGGCGTTCTGCCCTCCGGTTATGCGTCCACCTTGACCTACAACGCACAGTTGATGGATACCAATGTATCTCAACGCTTCATGACATTGCAGGGATGGCGTTATTAAGAAAGCAGGAAATGAAGCGTAGAGGGCCTTCGATTATTTTCTTACTGCAAACGGCAAACGGCCTACGCATACTGGTTTTTCATGAATACACCTTCTGAACCGTCAAATCCGCTGCCGCATCGACGCCGGACGCGTTATTCCGGGAAAAATCCGCAGCGATTTGAAGATAAATACAAAGAACTCCATTCGGAA
>JANYKH010000271.1 GCA_025358235.1 Chloroflexota bacterium | reverse complement strand
GATCTCCGATATGCTTTCCGGCGTCTAAAAGACCGGCGCGGACGGCATCCAGAGGGCGGGAAGCGGTCATAATATAGCAGCGGTAAATAATGTTATTGGCACGGTCCAGCACAACGACGTTGGTGCTGATCGAGCCGATATCGATGCCGATGAAAGCCTCGATTTTTTCAGTGCCCTTGATTTCAGCGGCCTGATTAACCAGCTGATAGCCATCGCCAATAAGCTGAGGCAAACTGACAAACTGATGCTCCCGGCGGGCAATATAATCGCGTAGTCTTTGTAAAGTGTTGGCAGGCAAAAGCGCCTTAGACTTTCTTTCCGAAGCGACCAGCGCGGCGCCCATGGCGCCAAGGACGGCGAAATGCTCCGGGATAATAAGTTCAGACTCTTTAAGGTCATTCACTTCCAAAACAGCGCGGCGAATGGCAATATTGGCGGCAACGCCGCCCTGGAAGGCGATGGGGCGGGGCAAATGACGGCCTTTGCCCACCTGCGCTTTGAAGTTGCGCACCATGGCGAAGCAGAGTCCGGCGAGAATATCGTGAACGGGAGTGCCCACCTGCTGGAGGTGGATCATATCCGTTTTGGCGAAGACGGAGCAGCGGCCGGCGACGGGGGGAGGATGGGCGGACTGCATGGCGACACCGCCGAGTTGTTCAATGGGAATGCCCATGCGGGAAGCCTGCTGATCAAGAAAAGAGCCGGTACCGGCAGCGCACGCCCCGTTGAGGGCAAAATCGCTGACTTTAGGCGTGCCGGAGGCGGTATCGATAATGATAAGTTTGGAATCCTGCCCGCCGATTTCCAGGATAGTGCGGACTTCAGGGTGGAAACGGGCAGTGCCGGCGGCCTGGGCGATAATTTCGTTGATAAAAGGAATTTCCAGAATCTGGGCGATCAGTTCCCCGCCGGTGCCTGTGGCGGCGACCACGCCGAATTGGGAGGTGGGGTATTTTCCAAGTACCTCTTCCAGAATGGCGAGGATAGTTTCGACAGGTTGGCCTTTAGTGCGGATGTAGCGGGATTCCTTGATTTGAGAGGCTTCATCCAGGACGACTATTTTGGCGGTAACCGAGCCGATATCAATACCGAGTTTGAGCGTCATTGTCCCCAGCTTCGAAAGTTCCTATTTTGCAATTATAGCAGAATCAGGGGACAAGTAAAAAATGGGGGTTGGGCTAACATTTATTAAGTGGATTCCGGATTGCAGCCAGAATGACAGGACTGTTGCCCCCTCACTCAGCCTCTCTCCCTCGGCGGGGCGAGAGCAATAGATTGGGAATAGACTGATAGTAGATTCCGGATCAGTCCGGAATGACAGACACCCAACCGGGAGGGGAGCGCGCGGATTGCTTCGCTTCGCTCGCAATGACATGCCAAGCAAGCTGTATGCATATTTAAACGGGTAGCCAGCCAAGCATAGTTTCCAGCTTGCGCTGGAATGACAATTCGCCTCTCTCCAGGATGACCGCCCTCTACCGGATTATTCACCCTGTTGACCCAATAAACATAGTATAATATCAAAAAACGAAGTTGTTGTTTTAGGGGATAAATTATGCCGCGCCAGAACCACCGCCGCACCAAAATTGTTTGCACCATCGGGCCGAAGACCGGATCACCGGTAATGATAGAGCGCCTGATGCGCGCGGGCATGGACGTGGCCCGTCTTAACCTCTCCCATGGGGACTATAAACTGCATGATCAGTGGGCGAAGACCATACGGAAGACCGCAGCCGCACTCGGGCGCAACGTGGCGATCCTGCTGGACCTGCCGGGGCCGAAGTTCCGGGTGGGGCCGTTCAAAGGCGGCAAGGTAAGACTGAAAAAGGGAGCGGTGGTGACCATCACTACCCGCGCCGTGGAAGGCGACGAGACCTTGCTGCCGGTAAACCTGCCCAGCCTGGCGGACGACATCCGCCCGGGGCAGATCGTCCTGCTGAACGACGGGGCTTTCGAGTTAAAGGTGGAATCAGTCAAAGGCACAGAAATCAGGTGCCGGGTGAAGGTGGGGGGAGTCCTGGAAAACAACAAAGGGCTGGATGTGCCCGGCATGCGCAGCAGCAGCCCCTTTATGACAGAAGCCGTAGCCAGGGGCATCGAATTTGCGGCCACTCAGAAGCCGGACTACATCGCGATGTCATTTGTAGGCAAGGCTGACGATGTCACCCTGGTGCGGAACATGCTGACCCACCTCGGTGTGGACAGTCCTTTAATTTCCAAGATCGAGCGAGTGCAGGCCGTGCGTGATTTCGACAGCATTCTGGCGGTATCGGACGGGATAATGGTGGCGCGGGGGGATATGGGAGTTGAACTACCTCTTGAGCGCGTACCTATAGTGCAAAAAGAGATTATAAAGAAATGCAACCGGGCCGGCAAGCCCGTAATTACGGCGACTGAAATGCTGGAATCCATGATTAAAAGCCCCCGCCCCACCCGCGCCGAGGTTACCGACGTGGCCAATGCCATCTTCGACGGAACGGACGCGACGATGCTTTCCGCCGAAACCTCAATTGGCGCATACCCGGTTCAGGCGGTACGCATGATGGACAGGATAGCACGGGAGGCGGAGGGATCAGCGTCATTCTCGCAACTGATGACGGAGAGGAGAGACTGGCTGATCCAGGAAACCGACGAACTTATCGCCTTTAACGCCTGCCTGACAGCGGATAACCTGAAAGCGGCGGCGATTACCGCATTCACACAGAGCGGCAGTACGGCCCGGCGCGTCTCCAAGTACCGTCCGCGGACGCAAATACTGGCACTGACGCCGAGTTCATCGACCTGCCGAAGGCTGGTCCTGTACTGGGGCGTGAACGCCATCCAGGTAAGACAGCCGGAAACGGTGGATGATCTATTCATGGCCGGTTGTGACGTGGTAAAGCAGGAACGTTTCGGGAAAACAGGTGACCTGATCGTGATTACGGCGGGCATACCAATCGGGATAGCCGGAACAACCAACCTACTGAAAGTGGAAGAGGTTTGCTGAGACACTTGAACTTTGTTAATTAGCAATTAAGTATCGTTACGGATACTGACATTGAACGGTCTAAATTATACTGGGCGTAGCGTCCCAAACTAACGCGGAGGAAAGAAACATGCGAATAGGTATCGCGGCTGACCACGGCGGTTATGCCCTGAAAGAAGAAATCGTCCCCAAGCTCAAAGCGGCCGGGCACGAAATTAAAGATTTCGGCGCCGTCTGTTATGACGACAATGATGACTATCCTGATCTGATCATCCCGATGGCCAAAGCGATGGCAGCGGGTGAAGTAGACCGGGGCATCGCGTTCTGCGGGAGCGGGGTGGGCGCCTGCGTTGCCGCGAACAAAGTGGCAGGGGTACGCGCAGCCACAATCACCGATGTATTTTCCGCCCACCAGGGCGTGGAAGACGATGACGTTAATGTAATCTGCCTGGGAGGCAGGGTGATTGGTGGGGCGCTGGCATGGGAACTGGCCCAGACCTTTTTAAAAGCCAAATTCACCAAAGCAGACAGACACCAGCGCCGTTTGACCAAGGTTATCAAACAGGAATCCGCGCCGACACCGGCAGTTAAAAAACAAATAGCGCAGAATGTCTGCGCCGATCTCCGCAAACAGGGAATCGCGGAAGACATCGTTAAAAGGGTAGAAAAACAAATCCTCTACGGCAGCGGGGATTGAACCCCGTCTGGTAAGTCAATCCCCACTCCCACCGCGCGGGGGATACCCCACAAAACAGGCGGGGTAATTTCTGCGCGCGGGATGGGGGCTTAATCCGGAGGACTTCACATGGACAACCGCGCCAGAGTCCGCACCCAGGAATGGGTGGAACGCTACCGCCATAACAACTATTTAGCCGACCGCTGGGCTGAAGGTTACGGCGTTATTACACACACCCCGGAGACACAAGCTCACATCTTCACCATGGCGCAAATCATTGAAGAGCAGGAAATTAGAGGCGACGGCGTGCCTTTTTACAGCCTGCTTTACGCCGTGGACCGGTTAGCCAGCGCGGCGATGTGGATCTGCGTCCACGAAACGTATGCCAGGAAAGTTTATCTCGACGGGCGAGACCTGGCGGCGGACGATTTCAAGATAGATCCCGAAGGCCACACCGGCGGGGTGCTCAACATGGTGCCGGGTTACCTGGGGTACATGGCGGTGAACGCCATTACCGGGTTCACCCGTTCATGGATTATGGGGCAGGGACACTGCGTCTCTGCCATCGATACCGTCAACCTGCTGCTGGACAACATGCTGCCGGAACACGCGGCGCGCTACTCGGTAACCGAACAGGGGTTAACCCGGTATGTGCGGGACTTTTATTCGTATAAAATCGGGGAGGATGGGAAACCAGACTCGCCGCTAGGCAGCCACGTGAATGCGCACACGGCGGGAGGCATGGCGGAGGGGGGCTACCTGGGTTTTGTGGAACTGGAATACGTCCACATGCCGCTGCCCGGAGAACGGCTGGTGGCATTTCTGAGCGACGGCGCTTTTGAGGAACAAAGAGGGAGTGACTGGGTGCCGCGGTGGTGGCGCGCCGAAGACAGCGGCATGGTGACTCCCATTATGATAAATAACGGACGGCGTATAGACCAGCGGACGACGATGTCCCAGGAAGGCGGCGCGAACTGGTTCAAGGAATACCTGGAACTGCACAGCTTCGACCCGATCGTGTTCGACGGACGGGACCCGGCAGCGTTTGTCTGGGCTATATTCGAGATGGAACAACGTCTGGAAGCCGCGGCCAAAGCAGTGAAGCAATTCGGGGACAGCTATCCGGTGAAACTACCTTACGGCA
>JANYKH010000042.1 GCA_025358235.1 Chloroflexota bacterium | reverse complement strand
TTGGCCGTGAAGTTGCCTTCCTGCCCTTCGATACCGACTACCTTCGAATTGGTCATAAGTTCGATGTTGAGGTTCTTATCGATTTCGATAAGTTTGGGCGAGATCATGCACATCGCACAGTCGTTGGTGGGGAAGGTCTTGTCCATCTGGGACATGCGCCCGCCGATGGAAGCGTTTTCCTCAATGAGATAGACCTTGAAACCGGAGTTGGCCAGGTCTAGAGCGGACTGCATTCCGGCGATGCCCGCCCCCACCACCATTACCGCCCCTGTTTTTTTGCCGTTTTTATTAATGTTTGCAGCGCTCATCTTCGCACCTTAAAAACTATCTTTAGATTATTCCTTTTTCTTTCAGCAATGGCCGTGTATCCACCAGATGGGTTTTAAGCCATTTATCCGCGTGCGGACTGCCCATGGCAATCCCCAGTAATTCCGTGAGGTAGAAGACGGGGATGTGGTGTTTTTTGCCGGTATCCTGTGATATTTCGTCCTGATGTAAGTCCAGGTTGCTCTGGCACACCGGGCACGCCGCCACGATGCAGTTTGCCCCGGCTTCCTCAGCCATGTCCAGCAGCCGGCCTATCATCTTTTTGGCGATGTCCGGGCGGGTAAACATAAGACTGCCGCCGCAGCATTCCGTCTTGAATGACCACGGTTTCACGTCGGCTCCCGCGATTGTCAGCACCCTGTCCATAGTGCGCGGGTCTTCCGGGCGGGCCGCGTCGGTGACGGTGGGGGGACGGGATGTCAGACAGCCGTAATAGGCTACCGGATTCAGCCCCTTGAGGGACTTCTTTAGCTTCCCCTTGATATCGTTTCCGCAGACGTCGCTCAGAAAATCCGCGACGTGTAAAATCTTGAAATTGCCCTGGTAGCCGTTGTTGCGTTTTTTAAGGGCTTTGTCCGCGTATTTCAATCTCTGGAAGCACGCGGCGCACGGCACCACCACGTCCATGCCGGCTTTATCGGCCTTTAGCAGGTCTCGGCCCGGTAGGTCTACCGCCAGACCGTCGTCCACCACGTGGGCGGAAGACGCCCCGCAGCAGGTCCAGTCCGGTATTTCCACCAGTTCCACGCCCAGCAATGAGGCCACTTCTTCCGTGGACTTGCCGAACTCGGCGGATGTGCCGCTTAAAGAACAACCGGGATAATAACTGTATTTTGTGCTCACGGTTTACCTCCCGTGTGCTTGAATATCGTTTTCACTTCAGATTTGGCGGTGGCCTTTTCCGGCAGCAGTTTAAACCGGCCGCGGGTCAGCATTTTAATGCCCATTCCGGCCTGTTTTATCATCCCGCCGATGCCTTCGCTCTTCAGCGTATAGCGCGTTATCATGTCCAGTTCGTTGATGCGCCCGCTGCGTTGAATCGAGGCTAAAAATTCCTTGTGGAAAATGGGGGCATCATGCTGGGTTGGCATCACCTTGCCTTCCTTCATCGATACCTGGCGCAGGGTGTCCATTACATGAGCGATATCGATGTTGTTCGGGCAGCGGGTAGTGCAGGTTTCGCATGATGAGCACACCCAGATGGTGGCGCAGTGGAGGAGCGGCCCTATCGTCCCGTAATTCGCCATGCGGATGACGCGGTGCGGCACGATGTCCATGGCAAAAGCCACAGGGCAGCCGTTAGTGCATTTCTCGCACTGGAAGCAGGCGGAAATTGTCTGCCCGCTCAGTGATTCGATGCGGCGTCTGGCGGCGGGGTCTGGAATCAGGGTAGCAGTCTCGGTGGGCATAAGCGCACCTCTTTTAGATTGCCGGGGATTCAAAGCAGATAGGTTAGCTGGATCCGGTCAAGAAACACAAAACGCGCGGCTTTCCGGAATGCGTAATTTAGCCGTAACGTTGCAGACGGCTCCGCTAAAAAGCTTTGTCGGCGGCTACAATCCAGACTTCCTTTTGGGAAGCCTCCCCCCGGCGCAGCCGCAAGACCTTTATTTTGAGGATTACCCTCTAATATTTATTCTAACACAGCTAAGTATTATCTACAATTTTAAGCAGCCTGTACCTGAAGCTAAAATAGCTGGTTCAAAAAGGTCGATCGGCTAACCGGTTTGGGCCTTTAGAGACGACCCTGAACGAAGGCTCTGAGATTATCACCTTTTATCGGATGCTTTATGGTAGATGCGCTTCAATGCAGATAAGAATCCACCCTCTCTTTAGCGAGTTCGAGGGCGGCCGGTGCATTTACCAGTCCCGCACCATACAATGTTCGATCTCCTAATTTCTGCGCCGTTTCCTGCAGGATTGGTTTAACTTCCCCGGGGGGTAACCCTGCCGCCAGCAGAATGGCGACGACCCCGGTTACATGCGGCGCCGCCATGGATGTCCCGCCCCCATAACCATAACCGCCACTCTTAAATGTGGTAAAAATGGCCTCGCCTGGACCTACCAGCGTGAGATTGTCTCCGGTCCTGGATTTCGTCACGCGCCGGTCATATCGGTCTATCGCCCCAACCGAGATGACCTCCGAGTACCGTGCCGGAGCTAACAAAGATGTATTTTCACCTGCAGGATCTTCCCCGCTTCCCGCCGCGGCTACCAGAATAATATTGGCCTCGTTTGCCCGCTTGAGCGCTTCCCGAACTCCCGGGGACCAATCTTGAACCGAGCCAAAGCTCATGTTAATAATCTGCATCTTGTTCGCAATTGCCCAATTAATGCCTTTCTCCACGGAGTTCAGGTCGCCCTCACCCTTGCTGTTCAAAACTTTGACAGCATAAAGTTTGACTTTCGGGGCTATCCCCACAATTCCGATACCATTAATCCTGGCGGTGATAATACCGGCCACTTCGGTGCCATGGCCGTGGTCATCGTTCCCGTCAATTGTACCTTCAACAAAGGTGACATTGCCCGCTACTAAAATGTCCGGATGATCAAGATCAATACCTGTATCCAGGACGGCTACTTTTACCCCTTCCCCCTCATTCTGGTTATACATTTTACTGGCGCCAACACGCACGATTCCCCATGGAACAATCTCGGGATTGAGATCTTCTCCGTTGAATTGGATACTGGTCAGTGTCCCGGCGATGGTGACATCCGCTTCTGTTTCGTTGATTTGTCTTGAATAACCGTCGTTGATGGCAGTGGAAAACATTGCCATCGTGAGCTGTAAAATAATAGTGAGGTAACTTAGTTTGTTCGTCATCCAGACTATCCTCTGTCTATTGGTTCATTAACAGATTAAAGTCTGGACGCTCAATAAAGACTTAAAAATGCGTGAGATATCTAAAGAATATCTAACAACTGACAATCAATATAATCCCTGTCATTCAAGCGTAGGGAGGAATCTACTCTTGGCATAGCGAATACCCTACTCTTTTTTATTGACTCAGCATGTCATTGCGATCCGCCGCAGGCGGAGAAGCAATCTGTCTGTCACCCCCGTCATTCTGGACTTGATCCAGAATCTAGGTGAATTCATGTAAAAATCCAATCTATTGCTCTCGCCCCGCCGAGGGATAAAGTCATTGGAGGAGGTTGAGGCTGTAATTAATCAGCTGTTGGATATAATGTCCGATCTGAATTCATAGTGGACGCAACGGTTGGAAAGTGAACCATTCGCCGCTCAGGAATTGAGC
>JANYKH010000040.1 GCA_025358235.1 Chloroflexota bacterium | reverse complement strand
CTGATTTTCAGAGACCTCAATCATATTTTCATCTTTATGTTGGGTGAACTCGCATTTTTACCACTTGAGGTGCTGCTGGTGGTTCTGTTAGTTGAACGGTTGCTGGCCCGCCGGGAACAAAATAACAAACTTTTAAAAATGAACATGGTAATCGGTGCTTTTTTCAGTGAGTTGGGCACCTATTTGCTGCATTCTCTGCTTGATAACTTCCGCAATAAGACGGAAATTTCAAAACACATGAATGTGTCCGCGTCCTGGTCTCAAGGGGATTTTCAGAAGGCCGCAATTTATGCCCGTAACCTTCCCTTAGATGTTGATTTAAGCAATTTACAGTTGGTGCAGCTTAGAGAATTCTTAATAGGCAAAAGAGTTTTTCTCCTTATGCTTTTGGAGAATCCAAGTTTGCTGGAGCATGACAGGTTTGCCGATTTGCTCTGGTCGGTAACCCATCTGATCGAGGAGTTAGAGGCCAGACAGTTGAATGAAAAACTGCCGGCCGCGGATATGCAACACCTGATTAGCGACATCCGCCGAATGTATATCAATCTTGCCGGCGAATGGCTGGCCTATTCCGAGCATTTGAAAAATAATTACCCCTACCTATTCTCGCTCATCCTGAGGACACACCCGTTCCAGGAACATCCTTCCCCGACTGTCAGATAGTGCCGCCCGTATTCAGTCTCTGAGTCTGCGGTAGTGGTTCTTCACCATCCCCTGCCCGATAATTTCAGTCCGGATATGGCTGAATTTTATCAGCTTCGAGAGTTTTCCGAATAGCGGTATGCCGTCCCCCAGCAGAACCGGCACCCGCGTAATTATCATTTCGTCAATCAGGTCCTCAGCTAGAAAGCCCTGAATGGTCCGGCCGCCGTCAATATACAGATTATTAAACCCGCGGTCACGGAGCAGTTTTACCACTTCCCGCGGGTTTCCCTCGATTATCTCGGCTTTGCAGGCGATAACACCAGGCAGAGTTTTAAGCGTGTTGCTGAGTACGAAAACCGGCTTTTGGTACGGCCAGGAGTTAAATGACATCACAGTCTGGAACGTGTTGCGCCCCATGACGATCGCGTCTATCCCCCTCATGAACTCCGCGAATCCGTAATCGCTGTTCTCCCGGTTGGGAATTCCTGTCAGCCAGTCAATTCCGCCGTCCTTGGTGGCGATAAAACCGTCAAGGCTCGTGGCGATATAAACGTAATTAGTCATCGATGTGCTCGGCGTAAAATTTTATTTTCAGTCTGCTGTTACCATATGAGGTATCACATTTCCAGTGTATTGCTCTCACCCCGCTTTGTATACCATACCGGCGAAAGTCGCAGAACCCGAAGAAAATCGGGGCCGGCATCCAAATCTACGTCTCGCTCCCAATAATTTTCTCTCCCCTTGCGGGAGAGACTAAGTGAGGGGCATTAAGCGCGTCAGCGCATCGTTCCCCCCCCCCCCCCATAAAAAATCCCCCTCCCGTCCACCCGGACGAAAGGGGGTTAAAAGTTCCGGATTATTTAGGGGACTATTTAGCCAGCGCGCGATGCTTGATTCGTTCTACTTTGGGGGCGCAGGGTGGCGCCGGCATATTAGGCCTGACCCCGCAGCTGCAGCACCGCCGGGCTTCACGGAGCGCCTGCTCTTCGGTGTAGCCCGTCTCTACCTCAATATCGCCAACCCGCTTCTCAGGCTCAAGCATCGGCATCGCTTCACGTTTCTTCGGGGCGAATTCCGCGTCCTGGCCAACGAATAACGCCGGCTCGCGTTCCTCCGTCAGTTCTTCCTTGATGCTGCCGGTGCCGCCCAGGAATTTATCCATTTCCTTGGCTGCCACACGGCCCGCCTGGATAGCCTGGATGACCGAGGCTGCCCCGCTGGCCGCATCGCCGCCCGCCCAGACTCCCTTGCGGTTCGTAGCCATCGTGTCATTGACCTGGATCGTGTTGCCGCGTCCCGTTTTAACAGAGAAACCGGCGGGTACATCCGGCGCCTGGCCGATAGCGCCGATAATCAGACTGTATTCCGTGCCGAACTCGCTGCCCTTGATGGGATTGGGCTTGCGCCGTCCGCTGGCATCGGGTTCACCGAGTTCCATGCGCTGGCAAATCAATTCCACTTTGTCGCCCTTTTTTACGATCTTGGTGGGGGCCACGAGGAAGATCAGTTCAATGCCTTCTTCAATTGTGGCTTCAACTTCTTCCGCGCTGGCCGGCATTTCTGCCCTTGTCCTGCGGTAAATCAAGTTGACTTTCTTGGCTCCTAACCTTAACGCGATACGGGCCGCATCGATGGCGACGTTGCCGCCGCCCACGACTGCTACCGCATCGCCGACGTTTATCTTTTTGCCCAGGGCGACTTCCCGCAGGAAAGTGGCGCCGTCCATGACGCCGGGCAGATCTTCGCCCTCAATGCCCTGTTTCATACCCTTGTGTGCGCCTACCGCCAGGAACACGGCTTCGTATCCCTGCTGGAAGAGCGTATCAACAGAGTCGATTCTGGTGTTGTACTTGATATCGACTCCGACGTTGGTAATTTCCTTAATTTCGCCGTCAAGCACATCCTTCGGCAAGCGGTAATCGGGTATGCCCACCCGCATCATCCCGCCCGCTTTGGGAAGGGCTTCAAAAACCGTCACGGAATGTCCGTTCTTGGCCAGGTAATAGGCCGCGGTCAGCCCGGCCGGGCCGCCCCCCACCACCGCCGCCTTTCTGCCGGTTGACGGCAGTTTCTTTGCGCGTTTCTTCCATTCGCCGGTATCTCTGTCAGCGACAAATCGTTTCAAAAACTTGATTGAAATTCCAGAATTTAAATCGTTTCTCCGGCAGGCTTCCTCGCAGGGGTGAATGCAGACTCTGCCGAGCGTTCCGGGAAACGGCACCTTCTGGCGGATCACGGCCAG
>JANYKH010000002.1 GCA_025358235.1 Chloroflexota bacterium | reverse complement strand
CCCGCCTGCTCCAGGGCCTGGGCGTCTTTAAGTAATCGGGCGGCGGCTTCAGGGGTTTTGCCCTGAATTTTGTAACCGCCAAGCTGGTTGATAGATTGTGGCGTGAGGCCGATGTGACCCACAACAGGTATTCCGCACTCGACAATCCGGCGTACTGTGTCCGCAACAGCCAGGCCCCCTTCGAGCTTAACTGCTTGCGCACCGGCTTCTTGAATGAAGCGTGCAGCGTTGTGGAGCGCATCGGCCACGCTGACCTGATATGTCATAAAGGGCATGTCACCCACAACTAATGCTTTTGTTGAGCCCCGGACCACGGCACGGGTGTGGTGGATCATGTCTGCCATGGTTACCGGTATTGTGGAATCATAGCCCAGAACGACCATTCCTAAAGAGTCACCAACCAGAATCAGGGGAATGCCGGCGTCATCCACGATCCGGGCCGTCCCGTAATCGTAGCAGGTGAGCATGGTGATCTTCTCACCCTTCGCCTTCATCTCTTTAATCTGATTGATGGAAACTCGCATATTAACTAAGTGGCTGTCTTCCTTAAACGACTATCTTCTTTGTCTAACTGATTACCAGCGCAGTTTATCGTCCAGTTCGGAAATATCCATGTGTTCCAGCGCTTTCTGCACTGTCTGCCGGTCGTACTTAATCTGTTCGTTGCGCGCGTTCACGTGGACCACGCGGGGCTTGTAGTTTAGAGCTTCTTCAGTCGTCATATCGGCATAAGAAATGACGATGACGATGTCCCCCTGGACTGCTAGGCGGGCTGCCGCGCCGTTGAGGCACATATCGCCGCTGCCTTCTTTACCCTCGATGACATATGTGGTAAAGCGGGCGCCGTTATTCACGTTAACCACCGCCACCTGCTCGAAAGGCAGAATATCCGCGGCCTTCATCAGCCGTGTGTCAATGGTGATGCTGCCTTCGTAGTTGATGTTGGTATCGGTTACTCTGGCGCGGTGTATTTTGCTTTTAAGCATGGATCTGATCATGCTTTTACTCCCTGCACAGCTGCCTGGTCCAAAACGTATTCGAGCAGCCGTGCTTGATTTTCGTCGATTTTACCTTTAGCCAGGGCGATCGGTATCGTCTGGCGGCCAAGTTGAATATAAATGTCCAGCAATTCCGGTGCCGATTTGGCTATCGATTCGAGATGCTTGCGTACCGTGCCGGCGTCACCGCGGGCCACAGGACCGGTAAGGCAGCCCGGAATGCCTACGTTCTCGATATTGTTCAAGGTTCCCTTAATCAAGGGTAGCAGGGCCTTGGTGGCCTCTTCAGGGGGTATTCCAAAGGTCTGCCAGAGGTCGGTGGCCATCTTGACCAGCGTAACCAGGTAGTTGCTGGCGATAACCGCCGAAGCGTGATACAGTACCCGGTCTTCTGCTTTGAGGACTATCCAGCGACCTCCAATATCTTCCGCCATCTTTTTCAAGGTACCAAGGAGAGGTTCTTCAGCTTCAATCGCGAAAGTGGAACCGGGTAGATTGATGATGGCCTGGGGACAGTTGGCGAAAGTCTGCAGAGGGTGAAATGTTCCGGTAGTTGCGCCGGACTGGCGGGCGGGCTGGAGGGTGGCGGCAGTATCTGCGCCGCTGCAGTGGATAACGCTTTGCCCTGGATGCCAACTGAGTTCTGCGGCGATTGTCGGAATTATGGCGTCCGGAGTGGTAATGAAAACGATGTCCGCCTTATTCGCCACTTCCTGATTGGTCGCCGCGATGCGGCAGCCCGGAACTCGCTCGATGAATTGGCGGGCAGACTTATCAGTGCGGCTGGAAACGATAGTCACGTTGTAGCCTTTACGCCCGAGCAAACAGGCGATGGCCGTGCCTACGGTTCCGGCTCCGATAAACCCAATCTTTCTGGTCATTTGAACCAAAAAAAAACCCCCCGGCTTGACCGAGAGGAAATCGAGCAACTACTGTGCCGTCTCGGTCTTTTGCCAGATCCAAGCGACTGGTGAGAGGATAAGGGATAGAGCTCATCGCCAAAAGGTCGGTGGCCCACAGAAATAGTGTAACCCCTGCCGTTTGGATTGTCAACCATACCAACTTAAAAATTTCTATATTATTCGAAATAGTTCAAATATTCGTTGAAATAGTAGCTTAATTTGAATAATGGTGTCACTGGTCCAGTATATTTATGAGTTTCTCAATTAAATTCAAACGTGGCGTTACATTAGCCATTCAACTACTATTCTTGCAACTACAGGATGTTGCCCCGTCTTGTGTGATTGGAAAATATTGTCTTGATACCTGCGGCCTTGTTCATGGCAGTCTGGAAATGATATAATTCGGGCACTTTATTTAATTCCGGAACATTTATTTTGAATCTGTTCCCGGTTTTATCAAGGGGGCAAACAAAATCGAGATAATACCCGCCATCGATCTTAAGAACGGACACTGTGTCAGACTGTATCAGGGTGATTATAATCAGGAAACCGTATTTTCAGAAGATCCGCTGGAAGTAGCTCTCCGCTGGCAGTCTTTGGGCGTTCCCCGAATCCATCTCGTCGATCTGGACGCCGCCGGGGATACCGGACGCAATAACCTGGATATTGTTCGGGATATCGTCCGCGTCATGCAGGTCCCCGTCCAATTGGGGGGTGGGGTGCGGGATATTACCACCGTGAAGGAAATGCTCAAAATGGGTCTGGATCGCGTCGTCATCGGGACTGCGGCCATTGAGAACCCCCGCCTCGTGGAACTGGCCTGCCAGTCCTACCGGGAATCGGTAATTGTCGGCATTGACGCCTGGGATGGCTATATCGCCATTCACGGCTGGAAAGAAAAGACCAATACCAAAGCCATTGACTTCGCCAAGAAAATGATCAAGGCCGGGGCGCGCCGCTTCATCTACACCGATATTTCCCGAGACGGCACCCTCACTGAGCCTAATTTCACAGCCATCACGGAAATGATTCAGGCTATAATTTTCCCGGTTGTCGTGGCAGGCGGCGTTTCCAACCTTACCCATCTTACGATGCTGCGCCAGCTCGGCGCGGAAGGCGCCATCATCGGCAAAGCCCTATACACCGGCAATATCAACCTGAAACTGGCGTTGTCCAAAAACAGATAACTTCAGGACGCAATAAAAAACGGGGTCATCTTCAGGACGACCCCGTTTTCTTTTTTGTTAACTGTTGTCTATCTTGTTTTCCACTGGAAAGAGTGCGGCCATTTTGCCACTGTCGTACTTTCCGTGGTGTGGCAGACATTGCATGCAGTGGGATTGCGGGTATTGGCTCCGCCGTGCTCCTCGGCAAAATCCCTCATGTTCGCACCCCCGCCTTTTGAGTTGCGGTGGCAGTTCCGGCAGTCCCCGATGCTCATAGCTTTAGCCTGATACTGCAAAGACTGGTAGTTGTCTGATTGCAGGTTGGTGGGCACCATGGCGTGCGGGCTCTGGTGGCATGAGGCGCAGTAAACTCCTCCGTGCCCCGTAGCATTGCGGTAAAGTACGTTTTGAGTATCTACTTCAGGGACTCCGGCATGGCAGGTTATGCATTTGGGTTCGCTAACCCAGGGCACTCGCCCTGACTCCACCGAACTGCCTACCTGCTGTAGATTTCCGTGGCAGGTGACACAGTTGCCGTCAGCGGCAGTGTGTGCCAGACTGCGTGAACATTGCGTCTTGTTACCAGGGTGGCAATCATAACAGACCGGTTGAGGTGTAACCGTGGCATGGAAGGAGTGGATTCTGTCTGAGAGGTAGCCTCCCACCCCGGCTTCCTTCCCGCCTAGGGCGGGATCACCGTGACACTTCGCGCACAGTACCGGCTGCTCGTTAACCAGGTTGGTGCGGTTTTTAGCATCGTGTTTCTGCAGGATATCCAGAAACGCGTTAACACCGTGGCATTTACTGCAATTTATCTCATCGGATATCGGCGCAGTCGCGTAGGTCTGTCCTATCTGTTTTCCGGAAGAATCTTTTACTGTGACCTGGCAGACCTGAAACGGGTTCCAGCCGTTAGAATCGTTTATAGGGGTCAGGGGAATGCCGTCCGCTTCAAAATGGTCGTTCTTGATAACCATTGTGCCGGAAAGTCCGTTATTGATGTTCGGGTCCGTCAGGTTCAACCCCTTATCCTTCGGCAGCGTTACGGCGAAAAGCTGCTTCATGTTGTCCCAGAATTGGCCGAACAAACCCTTTCCGTAGGAGTAAGTATTATCGATAAATTTGTATTCGACTGTCAGTCCGCCGGTTACGATCTGCGGCGGATTCCCCCTTTTCACTACCTGGACCCAAATGGTGTTGTAAGGCGGCAGCAATACTGCCTGGTCGAAAGAGGGATTGGCGCAATGCATTCCCAGATCGTTCCACGCAAAAACAGCATAATCAGTCCTCTGCCAACCAGGTGGTTTTGGTAGAACAGGCGGTGGTACCTGTGCGAATGTGGTTGTAGTTAAAGGCGGTTTGGGAATTGAAATCGTCGCCTGCGGTGAGACTGCGGGAGTAATTGCCTTTGCCGGCGGGGAAGCACCCGGTGAAGTCGACGATGGCAGAGGGTTCTGCGTGACTATTGTGGTTGGGGTCTGATTCCCTGGGGTAGTCGCAGGTTTGGCACACCCACTCGAGGTTATTACCAGCGCCGCGCAGATCATCAAAATATACTTTCTAATTTAAGTAATTCCTCCGTCCACTGTTTATCATAGTTATTGCGTGCCGGGGATCACAATAGGGGTGTCTACGTAATCGGGGGGGCGGTTAACATAATACTTTACCAATCGATTAAGGTTGCCACGCTTGATAATACATTGATTGAACGGGTACTATTAGGTAGTGCGTGGGGCGGTTGCCCCTAAAATATCGAAAGGGATGGGGAAGTTAAATGATTGACGCTACCAAAATTAAATTGAATTATAAAGACAGCGGATTACTGCCCGCGGTGATTCAACACTGGAAAACCGGTGAGGTCCTCATGGTCGGCTATATGAATGAAGAGTCTTTCCGCCGCACGATGGCCTCCAACGAGGTCTGGTTCTGGAGCCGCAGCCGCAAGGAACTCTGGCATAAAGGGGATACTTCCGGCAACAAACTGTTTGTGAAAGGCGTCTGGCAGGATTGCGATCAGGATACTCTGCTCATCGTGGTGGATCCGGTAGGTCCCGTTTGTCACACAGGTAACCCCACCTGTTTCTTTGAGGAATTGACCGGGACGAACTTTAAGCCGCTGAAGTAACCAGTGTTGCTGCGGGTGCCGGAGCTTCGGCTTCGGTGTCCACCCGGGAAGCCTGTCTCAGTGCCGCGCACGCCACTTCTATCTGGCTATCATCAGGTTCTGAAGTGGTCAGTTTCTGTATTAAAAGCCCGGGCGCCAGTGTAAGTTTCACCAGCGGGTTTTTCACGTGGTTCGCGCCGAAGAATGTGAATTCATAGCCGATCGCTGCAATCAACGGTATCAGCAGCACCCTTGAGGCGATCATAATCGCAAGCGAAGGTTTGCCGATAAGTGAAAAAACCAGGATCGCGATCACCATGACGGAAAACATGAAACTGGTGCCGCAGCGCACGTGCGCCGTACTGTACTTTTTGACGTTGGCTACCGCAAGTTCCTCGCCGTGTTCCATGGCATTAATGGATTTGTGTTCCGCGCCATGATAGGAAAACACCCGTTTGATATCCGGCATCAGGCCCACGAGCCTCAGGTAGCCGATAAAGATACCCAGGCGGATAACGCCCTCAACCAGGTTAAACAGCAGTGATGAGCCGAGGTATTGGTTGATCAAGCCGGTGATAAAGAGAGGAAGCAGGAAGAATAACCCGATGGCCATGGAGAAAGCTACGGCCATCATTCCCCACAAGGCGGGCTTGGTATACTGTTTTTCTTCCCCGAGCAGGACATTGGCGGAATACATCAGGCTTTGCAACCCAAGGGTCATTGACTCAATCAGAGCGATAACTCCCCGTACAAGGGGTACCTTGCGCCACTTACCGGTATAGAGACCGGCGAGTATTTTGGTTTCCATGGTAATAGTTCCGTCAGGTTGGCGCACGGCGGTTACCATGGCCTTTTTGCCGCGCATCATCACACCCTCAATAACTGCCTGCCCGCCGTAATAGAACTTTTTAGCCATGATAAAAACGAAGCGGGGCTGTTAACCCCGCTTTGTTTACTATTCCTTTTTCGCCTCGGGTTTTGCCTCGGCTTTGTCTTTGGTTTCGTATCGGCGCTTGAAGCGCTCTACTCGGCCGGCGGTATCGAGAAGTCGGCGCTCACCTGTGAAGAACGGGTGGCACTTCGCACAAAGCTCGACGCGCATGCTCTTTTTCGTTGAGCCGGTGGTGAAACTGTTGCCGCAGGAGCAAAGCACCTGGGCATCAGGATAATACTTGGGATGAATCTTTTCCTTCATTATTCGCATTCAGCAGGAGTGACGCTGACCCTCCTCTTAAATCGACTGGCCGGCTCGAATTGCACGGTGCCGTTCACGAGGGAATACAGCGTGTAGTCTTTGCCAACTCCGATATTGGTTCCCGGATCAATCTTGTAGCCGTGTTGTCTAACAATGATAGCGCCGGCATTCACGGTTTCTCCCGCGAATTTCTTTACGCCAAGCCGCTGACCGGGACTATCCCGACCGTTTCGGCTGGTAGCGCCGCCTTTCTTATGGGCCATTTTATAGTCTCCTCAGTTATTTTTCGGTTGTTACCGCAGGTTCAGCCGGGGGAGCTTCCACTTTAGGCTGCCGCGGGACGTAGGTTTCACCCGGCTTCAGAATGCCGTTGATGTCCAACTGGGTGAACCACTGCCGGTGGCCGTTTCGCCGCGCGTAGCGGTTCTTGGCCTTGAACTTGCCGACAAATATCTTGCGTCCTCTGCCCTCGCCGCGATTCGTGGCGACGACTTTGGCGCCCTTGATAATGGGCGTGCCCTGAGTGATGTTTTCGCCGTCAGCGATTACCAGCACCTTATCGAATTCGATAGGCACGCCGGTTTCTACATGAAGACGATCGACCTGGATGGTCATTCCGGGGCTAACCCGGTACTGCTTATTGCCTGTTTCAAATATCGCGTAAATGGTAGTGTACCTCCAAAAGACAAAAGTAATTTTATCAGCTAATGGTGTATTCTGTCAAATACTTTTGAGAGTGAAATATCATTTCCGCTTCTATTCATTAATTATAACTCTTTTTCACACGCTGGACAAAGTACCTGCGCTGAATTTATAATGCACACGGTTCGATATTAATTCATATATTAATTAGCAGGAGGGTTTATGGCCAGGTATCTGATGATGAGCAATCTTACCGATGGTGGACGGAAGACAATCAAAGCCAATCCCGAGCGCATCCTGGAAGTCAATAAAGAAGTAGAGACAATGGGCGTCAAGATTATTGCCCAGTACGTTGTACTTGGGGATTTTGACTTTTTAACGATTCTCGAAGCTCCTAATAATGAAGCTATTGCCAAGGTTGCCATTGAACTCGGCGCCCGCGGGACCTTGAATCCCAAGACTGTCGCCGCCATAAAACTGGAAGATTTTATTGCCAGTTTGAAGAAATAACAACAGATAACAAGTACCAATTTACTGGGGGCTGCTATCAGGGCGCTTAGCTACACACAAATTTCGGCATATCAGTCGTGTCCGCTGGCATATAAGCTGCAGTACATTGACGGATT
The DNA here is from genome assembly GCA_025358235.1 of Chloroflexota bacterium. Classification (GTDB taxonomy): domain Bacteria; phylum Chloroflexota; class Dehalococcoidia; order Dehalococcoidales; family RBG-16-60-22; genus JACPQH01. Next base: position 1,263 of record JANYKH010000002.1, on the reverse strand, counting down.
TAAGCAAAAGGAACACTGGTACTTCAGCTTCGGCAATTGCCTGCATGCCTGCGCCGAATATTTTTACCGTGTAGCGGCGCCCCCGCCCCCCAACCTCTCCCAACTTCTCAAATTCTACGATTCCAAATGGCTATCCGCCGGCTACGAATCACCGGAGGAAGAAGCCCGTTTTAAGAATTACGGCAAGGATATTCTTTCCCGCTTCTGGGACCTCCACAGCAAGTATTTCAAAATGCCCATCGCCACGGAGAAGCAATTCCAGATAACCGTGGAAGGCGTACGGATGATGGGCTATATCGACCGGGTGGACCGTCTCCATGGTGGGTTGGGCATCGTAGATTATAAGAGCAACAAGGATCTCTTTACAGCGGACCACCTCGCCAACGATCTTCAATTAACTCTCTATCAAATTGCCGCCGAGCAAATCTGGCAGCAGCCTGTGGAAAAGTTGACGCTGTACCACCTGCGTTCCAATACGCCGTGCAGTGTTGCCTGCCGTGATCCCAAACACCTCACCCGTGCCAAAAATTTGGTGGTGGAGGTTGCAGAGAAGATTTCCGCCGGGATATTCCCTGCGACCGAAAACGCCTATTGTCCCTGTGATTTTGCGGCACATTGCCCTTATTACAGGCATCTTTATAAACCGGCTGAAGTAACACCCACGCAGTGCCGGCTACCCGGATTTGAAGCCGCCGCGGCCGTTGAGGAATATGTCAGTCTTCAGCAGCAAATCAAAGAACTTGAAGCTAAAATGGATGCCATCCGCCAGCAGATAATTGATTACTGCGAAGCCAGCGGGGTAAAAAGACTCTTCGGCAGCAGTTATGCCATTACATGCAATTCTTCAGACAGGATCACTTTCGGTGAAGAGCGCGTCCAGCAGATTCTGGAAGCTGCCGGACTGTGGGGGCAGACCCTTTCTTTTGACCAGGCCCGGCTGAAGCAGCTAATTGCCGATGGTGTGATTGAACCCACTCTTAAACAGCAGCTGGAAGACCTGCGCCAGGTGACTAAGAGTTACATGCTCCGCGTCAAAAACATCGAGCCCAAAGACGAGGCTGAATAAAGACCGGACTCGGTTATTCCATCGTTTAAGTCGACTCCGGATTGCTAGCCAGGCCAGCCAAATTTCCGGCTTTCTGCACATCATTTCCATTTGACTGACTGCGCGCCGATGCGATACACTCAATAAAGTGTGGTCATCACACTGATCTGCGGGGCATTCGTCTAGCGGCCTAGGACGCGTCCCTCTCAAGGACGAGA
>JANYKH010000268.1 GCA_025358235.1 Chloroflexota bacterium | reverse complement strand
AACAGTTAATATCACTCTGACTACCACGGATGCCGTAACGTATTCCTACAGGGCAGCGAGCCTTAATACCGGTGATTATGTTATGGTAGTCACGGCACGGGATTGGGCAGGCAATACTTCCCAATCATCCGGCAACTTTACCGTCATGGCTGTGCCTGTCGTACCAAGCGGCGGAAGTGGAGGAGGAGCAGGTGGTGGCGGCGGCAGTTCCGTCCCCATCAGCAGCGCTACGGGGACGATATCCTGGCCCACTAACGCCGGGGGTATCACGCCGGGCGTCACGCTTAAATCCGCCGACGGCAAAGGCACGGTTTCCATAGCGCAATTCTCAGTGGCGATGGATGCCCTGGGCAAGCCGCTGACCGGGATTACCTGCGCGCCCCCCGTAACACCGGCCCCTGCCCCGGCCGATAAAAACGTTATCGCGGTTTATGAATTAGGCCCATCCGGCGCTTATTTCAGCCCGGCTGTGACGATAACGATGAGCTATGATCCGGCAGCAATTGATGCCGGCATCGCCGAAAAAGACCTGGTACTGGCCTACTATGACGCGGCCAGCGGCAAATGGATTACCCTGGATAATATTGTCGTCGATACGGTGGCGCATACCGTTTCCGGCAAGACCAGCCACTTTACTCAGTTTGCCGTTTTAACGGCTAAGAAACCGGTGCCGGTGGTTCCTCCCTCTCCCACCCCCACCCCAACACCGACGGCCCAACCCACGCCTTCAACTACGCCCGTGGTGACCCCGACCGCTACACCCACCCCGACGCCGACCGCGACCGTTCCTGTGGCGACGCCCACAGTGACGCCCACGGTGACGCCCGCGCCGAAACCTTCTACCACTACGGCGGCAACCCCTGCGGTGGTACCCACCCCCACTCCCAACCCCACCCCGGCACCGCAACCCATAAGCCCGTTGATAATAGTGCTGCTGATTGTCGGCGTATTATTGATATTGGGCGGTGGATACTTCATCTTGAAAGGCCGTAAAAAAGCGGCGAAATAACCCTTGAACTTTGGGACCATCGGAGATTATTCGTAATTTCCGGTGGTCCTATCTCTTTTCTCTCGGACAGTCCTTATAAGGCTTACAGTTCAAATGGCCTTCGGCCTTGCCATCAGACATCACCGGAGGTTATCATATATTCATAGGGTCTTTTTTAAGGGTCTTGTCTGAATCAAATGTATAACCGTAACGTCGATTCCAGTACCGTCATCGGCCTCATTGCCATTAACACCGCGCTGTTTTTAGTGATGCTGATCCCGTCCCTGGATAATCTTTATATTTGGATGGGCCTGGTGCCGCAGCTCGCGGGCCAACACCCCTGGACCGTCTTTACCGCGATGTTCCTGCATGCCGGGTGGAGTCACATTATCACTAACATGATAACGTTGTACTTCTTCGGCATTTTCCTTATCAGCCTCGTTGGGACAAACTGGTTTTTAATCATTTACTTCGGTGCGGGCATTATCGGCAACCTCCTCATGCTGGCGCTGTTCCCCATTTTCCCCTTCGGGATTGCGGTGGGCGCTTCCGGGGCGATCATGGGGGTTGGTGGAGCCCTGGCCATTCTTCGGCCCAAGGAACAGGTACTGGTTTTCCCCCTCCCCATTCCCATTCCCCTCTGGATCGCCGTCATCGGCGGCTTCGTGCTTGTCTCGTTTTTGCCTAACGTCGCCTGGCAGGCTCATCTCGGCGGCATCCTTTTTGGCCTCGCCGTGGGTTTTTTCCTGAAACGGCAATACCGCTTCTACTAAACCTCATATTCCCTCAAAAAGATTATTTGACGCCCTTTTTCCGCGCCCAAAATTTTGGTATCAGCAATCTTCCCCAAAAAGAGTATAATCGAGAGTGCTGAAATTAAACGGACAAAGTAAAAGCAGATGATTGATTCGATACTCTCATATCTCTGGGCGGCGCTCTCTGCCACTCTAGTCCAGATAGCCGTCATTCTGGGCCCCTTGCTTCTGCTCGCTTTCATACTGAATTACGAGGCGCGGTTCGTCCAAAACCGGGCTATTTCCATTATGGGCCGGGGCTGGTATCTCGGACTGTTCGGCTGGCTTGGGACCGTTATGCATGAAATCGGCCATGCCATCTTCTGCCTCATCTTCTTCCATAAAATCACCGAATTGCACCTGTTTGATCCTGATCCCGAAACCGGGACCCTCGGTTATGTCACCCACACTTATAACCCCTCAAACCTGTACCAGCAGATCGGCAATTTCTTTATCGGCATCGGCCCCATCCTTTTTGGCACCGCCGTAATCTACCTGCTTTCCTATTTTCTTCTTGGTCTCAATCCCTTCAACATTGCCGGTAACTTAAATATCGTCCCGCCCCAAATCAATTCCCTGGACTCATTTGCGCAGTTGTTCCTGAACCTGGCCCGCGCTTCGGGCAGCCTTTTGATAGGCATGTTTTCTTGGTCAAATCTGTCCCGATGGCAGTTTTACGCCTTCATTTATCTCGTCTTCGCCGTCGGTAATTCGGTTACCCTCAGCCCGCCTGATTTAAAAGGCGCTTTGAAAGGCTTCGGCGTGATTCTGGGCGCTATCATACTATTCAACCTCGCCACGGTCTGGGCTAGTGATTTCAGTCCCCGGATCATTACTGAAATCGTCACCCGCGGCATGGTCTTTTATGCGGTGATGTTCCTCATCCTTTTGCTAAATATGCTGGTCGCCGCTCTCGTCCTTTTGCCCCTGTCCCTCTTGCGGTCTAAATTTCGCTAACCTCCCCAATTATCAGTAAAAATTCAGTATTCTTCCTGATCATAAAGCCTCAAAATATTTAACCTGAACTGCTATGCTGATTATTAGCGGCCCTTTTATCGGCTGGCGTAATCTACCGTAAACCTCGGTCGTCTTTCTCGGGATGGGAGGAAACCATGGGCAGGGTTATTCATTTTGAAATCTCGGCTGATGATCCCCAGCGCGCCGTCAATTTTTATCAGAACGTTTACCGGCCCGATTTTCCGCGCCGCCCCGCCCCCAGCTACTTGCCTTCCACTACCTCCTCACCCGAGCCACCCCGTATTGATTTCTCTATTATGCAGTGCCTTAAACCCGGCAGCGATATCAATACCCTTGACGTGCCTTCAATCGATGACGCCATCGCCCGGATAGAAATGGCCGGCGGCAAGGTCCTAACCGGAAAACTGAATTTGCCGCGCGTCGGCTGGTTTGTCTATTGCCAGGATAATGAGGGCAACCCCTTCAGCGTTATGCAGTTTCATCCGCAGGCTTTGACCCTGGCGCAATAAATTTAGAGGAATAATCGCTCAATAAATTAAGGAGGAATAACATGCCCAGAGTAGTCCATTTTGAAATCCCCGCGGATAAACCGGAAAGAGCAGTCGCCTTTTACAAAAACGCTTTTCAGTGGGACATTAAACAGTGGGGCACCGAGAAATATTGGCTCGCTTCTACCGGTCCCAAAGATCAGATGGGAATTGATGGCGCTATCATGCCCCGTATGAAACCTGACCAGGTTACGGTCAATACCATCGGCGTGGAAAACCTTGACGCCTCTATCGCGAAAGTGAAGAAAGCCGGCGGCAAGATCATCGGCGAGAAGATGAAAATACCTGAAGTCGGTTGGTTCGTTTATGCCGTTGATACTGAGGGCAATCAGATCGGCATTCTCCAGCCTGACCCGATGATGATGCCCAAACCCTAAACCCCTTCCCCGCTCCTGATCCATTTAAGGCTCTGGATGATGACGTTCTCCGGTGAGCGTTTACCGTCCAGAGCTTCGATTTCTTCTTGGGAAAGCAGTTCTTCCCGCGTCCGGTTTAAGACGCCGGCCGCCGCTTCTGCTACGTGCGCCCACGTGCACTTGTTCACAAAGAGCAGTCCCGGCGTGGTGAGTGTGCCCCCCTGCCCCGTAAACCCCAGCCCGATCGTTCGCTTGCCGCCGGTATTGTGCGGCTGCATCAACCCCAGTATTGCTGCCGGCCGCGTGTGACAGGCAAATATCCTGCCGGCCGCACTTTCCGGGTATAATCTGCTTTGCAATGCCGCCGGGGCCTGATGCGCCCGTTCGCCTTCGCTGCGCGGTATACGGAACCGGCCCGGCTCCAGCACATAGACCACGGAATGGGCTATTTCTTTCTCTTTCAACCGGCTTGACGCCATTAAAGCCTGCTCTAACTGGTATGCCCCGATGGCCGTGATAATTAACTCCGGATTGTCATTATTGAAGCCGGCCCACTCCAGCTTCATCGCCCCTTCGCGGACTAATTGCTGTGCTTCCTCGATGCTGAACAGTTCCGGCACAGACCAGTATTTGGGGATTACCAGTGTCCATATCTGCCCGTGAGTGCGGTAGACTTCCCTTGTAACTGCTGATGCCGTATTGTAGTCCGCCGCGAAAATTACCCTGGAAGTGTCGGACAATTCTCCCAGCATACACTCCGCCATCGCCGGGTCCTGGTGGGACCGTTCGTTTTTGGCGTTTTCCCAGGTATGGGAGGTGAGCAGCAGAGGTATCGAAAGCCAGCCCGGCGCTTTGCCGTTGGTTTGCTTGAGGTCGTTGGCGAAGATTATCTCCTGCCGCGCCAAGCCTGCCATCTTCATCCCGAAGGCTTCATAAGTTGCGATAAGGTTAATGCCGCCCTTGTTGCCGAAAGCCGCCCCCGCCACCGCCTCCTCGTTAAGCGCCGTGATAACCGCCCCCTGCACATCCTCCGGGATTCCCTGCTCGGGCGCGGTTACGCGGAATTTCAATAGCTCCAGTGTTTTTAACAGGCGGTTGGACTTCATTTCGTCCGGGTTGCCCACGCGGGGGCGCAAATGTGGATTGGCCTGCACAATGGCCGCAAACATTTCGTCCACAGCCTGCATCGGCCCGCAGCGCGTCCACTGCTTTATTTCCGCCCGGTCCGCCGGTACAGGCCGGCTTACCAGGGCCGGGTATTTCTTAAGTTCGACTTGCCGGTGGGCCAATGGATGGTCTTTTTCTCTTACCCGGCCCGATGCTTCATGCAGCCCAAAAATTCTTATGGCGTCATTTAATTCTTTCTGCGGTACAAAGAGTTTACGCGCGCTTTCGTTAAAGTTGTTCCGCGCCTC
>JANYKH010000317.1 GCA_025358235.1 Chloroflexota bacterium | reverse complement strand
GGCCTATTTTCCCTTCGCATTCAGTACTTTTAATGATTGCTCTGCGATGATGCTGTTCGGAAACTCGGTTAACATGCGCTCGTATACTTCACGGGCTTTGGCTGTTCTATTTTCTTTAGCGTAGCTGTAGGCAATGTTCGCCAGCGCAATTTCGCGGTAGGAAATCAACGAAGTTGAGAATAGGGTTATCGTGCGAAAATTATCCACCCATTTATGCTCATTAAAGAAAGCATAGCTTTTCTCAAATTGGGGGATGGCTTCCAGGTAGTTCCCGGCTGAAAAAAGCTTCATCGCGCGGCGGTGGTCAGAGGAAACGAACCTTCTCAAGCCTAAAAATAGCAGGTAGTACACCGCGGCGCCGAGCAGAAGAGCATCCAGATATCCCAAAAAGGAAAAACCCAATACCAGAATAACGAGCACTGTGAGTTGAGGGATTACCAGCCAGAAGCTGTATTGCCGGTTCTTCGGCACTTTTGTCACTGTATCTTTTGCCGCCATGTGATTCCACCGCCATTTTCTTGATTCTGTCGTGGTATTACTTTAAAGCTATTTACCCTAAAAAACAAATCAGCCGATAAGATTCAACCCTCTCTTAAAAACATCCGGAAATATTGTCCGTCAACACGCCTTGTAGTACACTTGGACAAAGATCGTCAGAGGTGACCCGATGATAAAGCGCAGATTCGGACTGGATCATTCTATTGGCCATACTCCGCTGGTGGAGCTCGCCAATCTGGATATCAATCCCCGGGTGCAGGTACTGGCCAAGCTGGAAGGCATCAATCCCGGCGGTTCCATCAAGGACCGCCCCGCCCTTTACATGATCCAAAAAGCGGAGTCTGAAGGGCTGCTAAGCAAGGACAAGATTATCGTCGAGCCTACCTCCGGCAACATGGGCATTCCCCTGGCGATGCTGGGGGCGGCGCGGGGCTATCGCGTGAAACTATTCATGCCGGAATGCGTCAGCATCGAAAGGCAGCATATCATACAGGCGTTCGGGGCGGAGGTCGTCCTGTCTCCGGCCGCTGAGGCCACGGACGGCGCCATCCGCATGGCCCATGAGCTGGTTGAGCAATTCCCTGAAGAACACTACATGCCCAACCAGTTTTCTAACCCGGCCAACATTTTGTCCCATTACGAGACGACCGGCCCGGAAATTTACTCCCAGACCGAAGGTGAAGTGGAATACTTCGTGGCGGGCATGGGCACCACGGGCACACTGATGGGCACCGGCAAATACCTGAAAGAGCAAAATTCATCAGTTAAAATAATCGGGCTGGAACCGTCCATCGGGCACACAATCCAGGGCCTCAAAAATATGACGGAAAGCATTGTTCCGGCGATTTATTCACCCGGTGACCTTGATGAGAAACTGACTGTTGAAGACGATGACGCCTTTGAGATGACGCGCCTGTTAGCCCGCAACGAAGGGCTGTTTGTAGGGATGTCCAGCGGGGCAGCGGTGGCGGGGGCGGTTCAGTTAGCCAAAACCCTCAAAAAGGGCAAGATTGTCTGCATTCTGCCGGACCGCGGGGACCGCTATTTGAGCACGGTCTTATTCAGATCAATCTGCGCCCGGTGCCCCCCCTAGACCGGCCCGATGTAATACAGCAATAGCGGTATGACGGCCAGGCTGGCCACCGTAGTTAAAAATACTATAGAGGCAACCAACTCCGGTTCGTTGCCGTATTTTTGCGATAGCATGAAGTTGTTCACCGCGGCCGGCATGGCGGAATCCAGGATAACCACTGCCCGCAGCACTCCTTGCAGGTCAAACAGCCACACCGCAAATAAACCCAGCCCCAGTCCCACTCCCATTCTGATAAACGAGGCCAGAAGGCTTGTGGGCGCGGCGGTCATTTTAACTTTTGCCAGATTATAACCCAGCGTCAACACCAGTACGGGAGTAACCATACTACCGATAAAGGTCAAAGGCCGAACCACCAGCTCCGGCAAACTGACCCCGCTTAGATTCAGGATCAAAGCCAGTATCGCCGCGTAGAGGGTGGGCAGGGTGAAGACGGTTTTAAGATTTTCCCGCCAGCCTTTTTTCCCGGAAGCAATGAATATGCCCAGTGTGTACTGGCAGATGACGCACGGAATGTAGTAGAGCGTCGCGGCAAATAAGCCGGGAGCCCCGTACGCCAGGCTGATGATCGGGAACGGCACGTACAGCGTATTGGCGAACAGGATAGTATTGTAAACCCCGGAATGTTTTTGCCGCAAAATCTTGAACACGACCCAGGCGACGGCGCCGCCGCCGAAGATAGCTATCAGCGCCGCACCCCAAATACGGGCAGCATCCAGCAGCACGATCTTCTGGTTCATGATGGAGACGAAGGCCAGGCATGGCAGGCCGATATAGAAAACTATATCGATGACGCTTGAAACATCGAGCTTTTTGAAACGGGCCATGAAATAGCCCACTATCATGACAACGAAGATAGGCAGGACGACGTTAAGGACGTTGATGAAGGACATGTTTACCCCGCTAGACGGGATATGATCTGGGCTACCAGGCCGCGGGCATTGACCAGAATAGCCTCGATTTCAGGCAGGGTAATATCGTCCAGATGTACGCCGGCCACCACGCAGACCGGCTTTTTGGTGGCTTTGCTGATCAAATAAGCGGCTTCATGCGCGATCGCATCATCTTTATGGCCGAGTCGGGTGAGAACGGAAACTGAAGCGCGGTTTTCCTTGTGGTCAAACTCGCCCACCGCCACCGCGCCCACATGCGGGCTGTCGTTGTAAAAACAGATAACTGGGTCGTTATTGAGAAAACTGGCTAAAACACGAACCTGTGTCCGCCCTTCACCGAGGCTTAATTTAAGGGTGTCCGTCATGACTCAGTCTCTTCCTCGGCCGGCATGGCGCCGGTCCAGCGGCGGTAAAGATGGTGCTCAATATCGAAAAGGTCCAGCACTTTGCCGATGCTGTGATCGATTATTTCCTGGATTGTGGTGGGCCGGATATAGAAAGCAGGCACCGGCGGCATGATAATGGCGCCCATTTCCGTAAGGCGTTCCATGTTACGGATGTGGCCGAGGTGGAGGGGAGTTTCACGGAACAGCAGAACCAGTTTTTTACGCTCCTTAAGAGAGACATCCGCGGCACGAACCAGCAGGTTTTCCGTGTATGAATTGGCGACGGCGGACAACGTTTTTACGGTGCACGGCGCGATGATCATGCCGTCACGTTTAAAAGACCCGCTGGCGATGGGGGCGGAGGTATCATCGATATCCCAGGCGTGGGTGGCCAGAGCCTTGACCTGCTCCAGAGTCCAGCCGGTCTCCAGATGGATGTTTTCCGCGCCGGCTTTGGAGATCACCAGATGGGTTTCAACATCGGTCATGCTGGAAAGAACTTCCAAAAGCCGTATGCCGTAAATGACGCCGGTCGCGCCGGTGATGCCTACTACAAGGATCATTTCAAGCCGTCCTTTTTAGTCTTACTGGGTGAAATCCCGTTCAGTTGACCTATTATACACTTGACTCCGCTTTTTGTTAAAGGCACGTGAGAAAGATTCCCTCTTTCCCGCCCTTATAACAATGTGATTTTTGTCATAGCGGCAGGACCGCCCCAAGCCGATAATAATGATGCGAATTGAAAAGCTTCCGGGGCCGCAAACCGGAAACATTTCTAAATCATCGCAGGATAAGTTACATTGCCGTCCTGGACGCGGGCAAAAGGGGTGAGTTCATGGATGTGGAGTTGGGTTGGTGAGAGGATATGCCTCACCTCCACGCCCCGGACGGTAAGCGCGTCACTGACCAGGTTGCGGTGGCAGCGCCAGGGGACGGCCTCGGCGCACATCAGGCAGGTCACTTCGTTGGCGGCCAGTTTAATTAAAGATTCCAGATTAACACGAAAAGCATCGGTCTGCATGTAGTCCGCGAAGCCGCGGAAGCTGGGGTTCTGCCAGGCGGTATTGGTGGAAGTGGGGAGTGGATGGCGCAGCCCGCCGAGCCCGGCCAGATGCAGATATTTAAGCCCTGAATGGGCTAATTCTCCCGGCAGGGTATCCGCATTGTATTGGGGGTTGAAGCGGGAGCGGGGCACAGTGCGGATATCCGCCACTTGCTGAACCCCGTTAACTTTTAACAACCCGGTAAATTCTTCCAGCGAACGCGTGGAATGACCTATCGTGTAGATGGTCTCACTCAATTCCTCATTCCCCCGCCAGAGTACGTCGCTAATTTGCCCGTTCCACCACTTGATTATAATTGACGGACAACCGTTGTCAAAAATAAAGAGCATCCGGTAATGAGAAATATAATGCTCTGCAACTCGGTTTCAGAAAACTCTTGACAAGACATTTTTATATGGTATATTAGTGGC
>JANYKH010000187.1 GCA_025358235.1 Chloroflexota bacterium | reverse complement strand
GAAGACGATTTCCGAAAAATACTTTGCGCAATACGGCAAGGGCTATTTCGTTAAACTCCTTGCCGAGCGCATCCGGCAGTCCGGTAACAACGCTACCGGCATCACCGGCATCCGTTCCCCGGATGATGTCAGCATTCTGCGGCAGGCATTCGGCCCTGACTTTATCCTAATAGATGTTTTTGTGACCAATGACCGGGCCCGCTTTGACCGCATGCAAAAAAGAGCCCAAGCCCGCGATCCTAAAAGCCTCGAGCAATTTCTCGCGCAGGACCGCGCCGAGGAAGAACTTTTTCACGTAAAAGTGGCAGAGAAGATGGCGGACTTTACTCTGAGTAACGACGCTTCCCTGGAAGATTTACACCGGGCCATCGCCGATGTGTTTAAAGGTGTGTTCAAATAGACAGATCTTATGACACTAATTCTTACTTTATTACTTTCTCCGGCGATCTGCGTTATATATGAAGAGATGACATAAATTAGTAAAATCTCGATTTTAGCTATGGACTTTCAGCCCGTTTATGAGTAGAATCTGAACTAAATAGCTCCCCTGATTAGAGCATTACGGAGTGATTTACATGAAGAAATGGTTCTTGCCCCTGTTAATAATGGCGATGTTGCTCGCCCCATCGGCTCTCGCGTTTGGCGCGGACGTCCTTACCCTGGGCGCGGTGAACGTTCCGGCCGTTACGGAATCCACCGCTGATATCTTTTGGCAGAGTTCCGTTCCCGCGGATGGCCAGGTGGAATACGGCACTACCACCTCCCTCGGGACGGTAATAATGGAAACCGCGGGTCTGGTCACCAATCACAACATCCACCTGATTGGACTGGCGCCCCTCACCACCTACTATTTCAAGGTCCAGTCTACCGCCGCCGGGCAGTCTGCAGTATCCATGCAATATACTTTTACGACGGTAGCCCAGGTTGGCGCCACCCCCACCGCTCTGCCCACATACACCTCGATTACGCTTTTCAGCAAGGAAATCCGCAACGCCATCAACGATAAGGGTAAGCTGCAGGACGCGGTTAGCGCGACTTCTCCTGACCAACAATTGTTTATTTACGGTGTTCCGGGAACAATAGCCTTGGATAAGAACAAAGACCCCCTGGCTAATTTGTCTGCTGTCGTGGATATCGGCCCTCCCTTCCCCCCTGCTGATTCAGCTCTGGTCGGTCCCGCTTACCGTTTTGAACCTGCCGGAGCCACCTTTAACCCGCCGCTGACTTTTTCCTGGGGCTACGCTGTCCAGAATATCCCCAAAACATCGTCAGAGAATAGTCTGACCATAGCTTATTATGACTTTAACCTGAGACAGTGGGTAGAAATACCCACTACTGTCGATAGCCGCACTCACACGCTGAGCGCCTCAATCAGCCACTTTACATATTTTGCGGTTATCGCCAAACCGGCTGCCGCCACGGTTGCGCCGTCTCCCACCCCCCCCGCCACCGTTACCCCAACTGTTACCCCCACGACACCGGCGGCTACCACCGGCCCCCTGCCAACACAGATATTTCCGAATCCAACCACCACCCCTACTCCCACGGCTTCTCCTTCGCCATCTCCCAAGCCGACTGTAGCTCCGCCCACCGTACCCAGTGTTACTCCCATTGCCACCGTTCCGCCCCAAACAACTACGGCTGTTACCCCCGTTTCACAGCCGCCTACCGCGGGTTTTAACCTGACCATACTGGCTGTGGTGGCCCTGGCGATCGTCGTGATAGCAGCGCTGGCCGCGGTGTTCATGGTCTTCCGCATGCAGAAGAAAAAATAAGCCAGACGTCTTTTTGAAATTCAGAGCTCCCAGCCTTAAACCGGCTGGGAGCTTTATTTATGTCCGGAATTTCATTATCGGAAAATACTAGTTATCGGCAACCTATTGCCGTATCTCTCATATCAACATTTTGCCGACTGCATTTGGCAACAATATTAGTAAGCTAATCTGCTATTATTGGATACGGTTAAGCAAAAATTGTCACTCAACCTCTTGACAGCTTATTGATATCTGCGTTATTATAGGAATACGGAAACCTATTTCCGTATTATTCAGGAGGCAGGTATGAATAGAGGAGGCAGCCCGAGGACCACGGTTATTATATTTAAGGGGGATTTGTTTTCGGCATAATGAAAGTAGACCAGTTTTGAGAGAAACGGCGGATATATTGTTGACCACCTGAAATACAATTCCGGTAAGCTGAAATGAATCAGTTGCCGGAGGGAAGGATGATTCAGGTGGACGAAAAAGAAAACAT
>JANYKH010000182.1 GCA_025358235.1 Chloroflexota bacterium | reverse complement strand
GATAATTCCTATATTTCGTATCCGCTCTAGCGGGAAAGCTCTGGGCATTTTTTCCTTCGTTTGAATTGTGGGTTCAACAATTCCAAATATTAATTTTTAAATTCTACCAGCGGTAGTGAGCAAAAGCTCTGTTGGCCTCCGCCATCTTGTGCGTGTCCTCACGCTTCTTAACCGTGGGGCCCTGGTTCTGGAAAGCCTCGTTGAACTCTGCCGCGAGTTTTTCCTCCATGCTATGGCCCTTGCGGCCTCTTGCCGAAATGATTAGCCACCGGATCGCGAGAGATGAACCGCGTTCCACTCTTACCTCAATAGGTACCTGGTACGTGGCGCCACCGACGCGGCGGGGTTTAACTTCAAGCAACGGGGTTACGTTCTTAATGGCCTGCTCCAGGGCAGTTACTGCGTCTTTCTGGGTCTGCTTTTCAAGCATATCCAGTGCGCCGTAAACGATTCCTTCGGCGGTCCTTTTCTTTCCGTCAAGCATGAGACGGTTGATAATCCGGGTCACAGTCGCGCTGTGAAACCGGGGATCAGGTAACGGTGCTCTTTTTGCTGGACGAGCTCTTCTTGGCATTTTAGCTCCCTATTCCTCTATTCGGCCTTGGCCTTACTCATCTTGGCGCCGTATTTGCTGCGGCCTTGTTTTCTATTGGCTACGCCGCTCGCATCGAGTGCGCCGCGGATGATGTGATAACGTACGCCGGGCAGGTCCTTTACACGGCCGCCGCGGATCAGAACGACGGAGTGTTCCTGCAGTTCATGCCCTTCTCCGGGAATGTAAGCCGTAACTTCAATTCCGTTTGTAAGGCGGACTCTGGCGATTTTGCGAAGCGCTGAGTTAGGTTTCTTGGGGGTCATCGTCTTTACCTGAATACAGACGCCACGTTTCTGGGGTGAGCCCTTGCTGGGCAGCACCTTGTTCTTCAAGGCATTCAAATTATAATGCAGAGCCGGTGCCTTGGTTTTCCGGCTGACCTTTGCGCGCCCTTTCCTTACTAGCTGGTTAATAGTAGGCAACTATGTTCCCTCCTGATCCCCTAACAATAAGAAGGATGAGCTTAACGGCTCACCCTAACCACCATGCTCTTTAGCTGTTTTGTATCTAACTTTAACAGTCGCAAGAGCATGATCGGGATTGTACCGACACTAAGAGTAGAGTGTATCACAACTCCGATGGACTGTCAATGACTTGAAGCGGAATTGGGGATGAACCGGGCTCGTTCACTGTTTTGGAACAGTATTTAAACTTGTAAACCGGATTATGGCCCGTTTCAAATGAACTCAAGTTCATATTATAAATTATTTCGTCCTCAAAAGACTATATTATAATTTTACCAAAAAGAAGGGGGGAGTTTTGAGTCCCCCCTCTATTACCTTTTATTTCTAGTCCCGGCCTTTTTTAAAGGCTTCTTTCTTGATAATAGCAGCCTTGTCTACTTTCTCCCACGGGAATTCAATATCCGTACGGCCGAAGTGACCATAGGCCGCAGTCTTGCGGTAAATGGGGCGCCGCAGGTCAAGAGTACGGATAATGGCCGCCGGACGAAGGTCAAAGTGCTTGTTAATTAATTCAATGATCTTCTCGTCATCAATTTTGCCGGTGCCGAAAGTCTCCACTGAAACGGAGAGGGGATGGGCCACGCCGATGACATAGGAGACCTGAAGCTCCAATCTATCAGCCACCCCGGCGGCAACCAGGTTCTTGGCGATGTAGCGGGCCATGTAGGCTGCGGACCGGTCAACCTTAGTCGGATCTTTACCGGAGAATGCGCCGCCACCGTGGCGGGCGATGCCGCCGTAAGTATCAACTAATATCTTGCGGCCGGTGCAACCGGAATCTGAAGCGGGACCGCCGATGACGAAGCGACCGGTGGCGTTGACATAAATCTTGGTTTCGGCGTCCATCAGATTAGCCGGAACCACCGGTTTAATTACGTGTTTGATGATATCTTTTTCGATCTGTTCATGGGTGACATCCGGATCATGCTGCGCGCCGATGACTACATTGGTGGCGCGGACGGGTTTGCCCATATTGTATTCCATCGTCACCTGGGACTTGCCGTCCGGGCGGAGGTAGGGAATAATATTATTCTTTCTGACAAAAGCCAGGCGCTGGCAAAGTTTCTGTGATAAGGCGATGGGCAGGGGCATTAATTCAGGGGTTTCGTTGCAGGCGAAACCAACCATCATGCCCTGATCGCCCGCCCCAATTTTATCGAGGTCATCCCCGGCGCCACCTTTGGCTTCCAGGGATTTATTGACGCCGAGGGCGATATCCGCCGATTGTTCGTTAATGGAGACGATAACGCCGCAGGAAACACATTCAAAGCCGTATTCCGGTTTGGTGTAGCCGATTTCCCGGACGACTTGTCTGACAATGTGAGGTATTTCAACGTATGTCGCGGTGCTTATTTCGCCCATGACGACGATCAGCCCGTTAGTAACTGCTGTCTCGCAGGCAACCCTACCGTAGGGGTCTTTTTCCAGAATCGCGTCCAGGACGGCGTCAGAAATCTGATCGCAGATCTTGTCCGGATGTCCTTCAGTGACCGACTCCGAAGTAAATAAGTATTTTTTTGAACCGATGAAACTGCACGTCATTTTTCTATCTCCTTACTCCCGGAGGAATTGAATCCTTTAGTGTCCGGATTTACGTCCCCTCTTCCCAACCCGCCAGATAGGCTTTCTGTTCTTCAGTCAGTGTATCGATGGTTATACCCATGGCGGTCAGTTTGAGCTGGGCCACGTTTTTATCTATATCGTCCGGTACGGAATAGACCCTGGTTGGGAGCTGCCCGCGGTTCTTGACGAGGTATTCCAGGCACAGCGCCTGGTTGGCGAAGCTCATATCCATGACGCTGGCAGGGTGTCCCTCCGCCGCCGCCAGGTTGATCAAACGCCCCTCCCCCAGCAGGTATATCCGCCGCCCGTCCTTAAGTTTGTATTCGTCCACAAAAGGCCGAACCGTGGTCTTGGCCACTGACATTTTGGCTAATTCCGGAATATTTATTTCGACGTTGAAATGGCCGCTGTTGGCCAATATCGCGCCGTCTTTCATTAATTTAAAATGCTGTTTATCGATGACATTCTTATCGCCGGTCACCGTGATAAAGACTTCCCCGTGGCGCGCGGCTTCAGCCATAGGCATTATCCGGAATCCGTCCATTGCCGCTTCCAGGGCCTTGACCGGTTCTACCTCGGTGACGGTGACATCCGCTCCCATTCCCTTGGCCCGCATCGCCAGACCGTGGCCGCACCAACCGTAACCACAGATGACGACCTTTTTGCCAGCCCACAGGATATTCGTGGCGCGGGTTACCCCGTCCAGCGTGCTCTGTCCCGTGCCGTAACGGTTGTCAAAAAGATATTTGGTACGGGCATCGTTGACGGCGATGATGGGATATTTTAAAGCGCCCGCTTTTTCCATGCTGCGCAGGCGTACTACGCCGGTTGTAGTTTCTTCCGTGCCGCCGATCACTGCTTTGATCAACTCCGGGCGCTTGGTGTGCATCGTGGAGACCAGGTCTGCGCCGTCATCCACCGTCATCTGGGGTTTGGTATCAAGAGCGGCCATAATGTGGCGGTAATATCTGTCTCCATCCTCACCCTTCACAGCGTTGGTGGGGATGCCGTATTCCACCAGCGCGGACGCCACATCATCCTGAGTGCTCAACGGGTTAGATGCACAAACCACCAGGTTGGCTCCGCCGTCTTTCAGGGTGAGGGCGAGATTAGCGGTCTCGGTCGTCACGTGAAGACAGGCGGCAATCTTAATGCCTTTTAGGGGTTTTTCTTTAGTGAACCGCTGCCGGATGAGATCAAGGACGGGCATATGACGGTGCGCCCATTCGATTCTGTCTTTGCCTAAAGAGGCAAGCGTGGCGTCCTTGATATCAGATGTTGGTTTCATGCGTGCTCCGGCAGCTATTGTATTTCATAAAATAATACACGCACTGCCTTTAAAATGCAATTTTAGGGGGACTGCCCGGTTTGGCGGGGGGAATCGCTCTGATCGTGGTTAAAACTCGATTAAATTGAGGGTTATTTAGAAAAGGCGCCAGTCTCTGATCCCCTGCTGGATGATGGCCAGGTATTCCGGGCTCGGTTTACCCTCTTCGATAAGCCCTTTTTTTACATAGGTGAAAGCGTTTACCGGCTCATCATCCTGGTCAAAAACGGTGACATTAGTCCGTTCGGAAATG
>JANYKH010000157.1 GCA_025358235.1 Chloroflexota bacterium | reverse complement strand
CCCTGGGCGCGAAGGAGCGGGATATCTGGGGCCAATTCTTGCTGGAAGCCGCTTTTCTGACTCTGGCCGGGGGTGTTATCGGCATCGGTTTGGGCTGGCTCGCCTCGACAATTGCTTCGAGGGTAGCTTCCATAAACACCGTCATTTCGTTTGATATCGTCCTGCTGGCGATTTCTGTGTCTGTGGGCATCGGGCTTTTCTTCGGATTTTATCCCGCCCGCCACGCTTCCCATCTTGATCCCATCGAAGCCCTCCGCGCGGAATAACCGGCGCGCTCTGCCAGACAGTTCTGAACTATTTTTTCAGATAGTCGCAGGGTAAAGTCATAACCGAACTTCGTTATTGACAAAGACCCTTCCGGCCATTATACTTGCCCGTAAACCAGCCCGAAATAAGCCGGTTGCCCGGTTTGCATCGATTCATTTTTATTAGTGTTTTCCCGGTCAAACGTAGTTAGTGCCCTCGATCAAATATTGTGAAATTAAAGGAGAGGCCATGCTAATCGACTTCGAAAACCATATTTTCCTGGAAGAACAACTTCAGCCCATCCGCAGCCCCGCTGGTTCCATATGCGAGCGCTACTGGAATGAAAAAGCCAATCGGGTTGCCCTGCGCCTCTACAAAGAAGCTTCGGACCCGGAATATTTTCTGAAATGGATGGATGAAGCCGGGATTGACATGGCCGTTCTTACGGTCAACCTTATCAACGGGCTTGAGCCAATGAAGCGCTGGAACGATTTTTGCGCCACCGTCGTCAAAAAATACCCCAAGCGCTTCGTCGGATTCGCGGTGATTCCTCCGGCGGGCGGTAAAGCCGCCCTGGATGAATTGGACAGGGCGGTAAATGGCCTCGGTATGAGAGGCGTCCACATTTGGACGCATGATGGCGGCTACAATCTTGATTCACCTGAAATGTACCCGTTTTATGAGAAAGTTTCCAAATTGAAAATCCCGGTGGACGTCCATGTAACCCTTGAGCCGCCCGGAATGGGTTTCCTTGACTCAGACTATGGCATGTATTTTACCCTGGCCCGGGAATATGATATGTCCGCCTCGGTGCTGCGGCTATGCCTCGGTGGCGTGCTGGAAAGCTACCCGGACATCACTTTCATCATGAACCATTTCGGGGGCGGCGTCTCATCGATTATAGAGCGTGTGGACTGGTATTCCGGCCGCGCCGGTTCCTCCGCGATGGAGACCTTTTACAAGAACCGTCCGCGCATCACACGTCCCTGGCGTGAATACTTCGATAAGCTGTACTTCAATATCGCCGGCAGGGAAGTTGGCGTGAACGCCGTTCAGTGTGCCCTGACCAACATCAGCACCAAGAGATTGGTGTTTGGCACGGACTGGCCCTTCAACTTTGATTACCGCCCGGAGAACGTGAAGAAACTGGTGGCCGAAATTAAGAACCTGGGTCTGCCTGCGGGGGCCGTGGAAGATATTTGCGGCGAAAACGCGAAGCGAATTTTGAAACTGGCCTAGAATCAGACTAAAAATCAGATAATTAAGGCTGGAGATGATAGCTTCTCTCCAGCCTTGTTATTCATCTGAAAATTGTGGAATTATTCCGGCAGTAGTCGGGGCAGTAATTTGACATAATCATCGATAATTTTTACTTTCTTCAGATGGTCGCCAAAAAATTTAATAATTCGCCATGATAATCCGCCTCAGCTATAATACGTGGTATGAACTGGTTCTATTATTTCGGGCGGGTTCTCAGCCGCACCGTCATGTTTGTCACTCTTCGGGTCCACGTTACCGGGCTGAAGAATGTCCCTAAAAACGGTCCGCTGCTGGTGATTTGCAACCATATCAGCATCGCTGATCCTCCACTTATCGGCGCCAGTATCCTCAGCCGCAACCTGGTCTTTATGGCCAAAGAAGAACTATTTGAGACGCCGGTTATCGGTTATTTTATCCGGGGGTTTGGCGCCTTTCCGGTCAAACGTGAAGGAATGGACCTGAGCGCCATGAAAACCGCCCAAAAAACGCTGGACGACGGGCTGGTCTTGATGATGTTTCCGGAAGGAAGACGCAGCAAGACCGGCATGATTGCCGGGTTGGCGGGTTCAGCCTTGCTGGCCACGCGGAAAGGTATCCCGCTGCTCCCCGTGGGCCTCTGGGGAACCGAACAGATAAAAGGTAAAACCTGGTGGCTGCACCGTCCCCGCATTAATATCAAAATCGGGGAGCCGTTTACGCTCAGTCCCGCTAAAAATCGGACAGAACTTGAAGCGCGGACACAGGAAATGATGCTCCATATAGCTGCTCTGGTACCCCCCGGTTATCAGGGTGTTTACCGGGACGATTCCAAATGAAGATAGAAAAAGCTAAAACTGGATTTTGTTACGGCGTCCGCCGCGCCCTCGATACTTTGGAAAAAGCCGCAGATGAACATGGGCCGATAGAGACCCTCGGCGCAGTAGTTCATAACGACCAGGTGCAGCAAAAACTGGCCGGGATGGGTATCACCGCCGTAAAAGGCGCGGACGATGTTAAAGGTAAATTGGTGGCTACCAGCAGTCACGGCGTAAGCCCGGCTGCTGAGAAAGAGCTGAAAAATCGGGGCCTTGAAGTTATCAGTACTACCTGCCCATTTGTGAGTCGCGCTCAAATTGCGGCGCGGCGTCTGGCCGCGGCCGGGTTCCAGGTTATCGTTTACGGGGACGCCGATCATCCGGAAGTAAAGGGGATTCTGGGTTGGGCGGGGGGGAAAGGGATAGCCGCAGTAAGCGTCGATGCTCTGAAAGCCTTCGAGTTTCGTGTGCCGCACCGCATCGGCATTTTATCTCAGACCACCCAGGTGCCGGAAGAGTTTACCGCATTTGCCAAACAGGTGATTGATCTGACATTCACAAGAGATGCGGAAATCCGCCTTATCGATACCATTTGCCACGACATCCGTGAGAGGCAGGCTTCCGCAGCCGAACTAGCCGGGAGGGCAGATGTTATGCTCGTCGTCGGGGGGCGTAGCAGCGCCAATACCAAACATCTTGCGGAACTTTGTTCAAAAACCAGGACTACCCATCTAATTGAAACTGCCGCTGACCTTGATCCTGCCTGGTTTAAAGGCGTCAACCTGGTGGGAATTTGCGCCGGCGCCTCCACAGCCGAAGAAACTGTCGAAGAGGTTAGAACTAAAGTCTCGACCTTTCAATCTTGACCTTGAGGCTATATCACGATATTCTATATATATAGGGATATGGATTCAACTTCAGACTTAAACGGGGAAGTTGCTCAGATAGTCAAACAGTGCCGCGCCATCGAAAGCGACTGGCTGGCTGATCTGAACGCACCGGTAACTTCTGTACCTTACAAGGTGGCCCAGGCGATTATGCTCGGGCGCATTCTTAGCCGCGCTGATTCTGACCTTGCCCGGTTAATTATCCAGGCGATGCACTCTTCTCATAACGAAGATGACCCCTGCGGCCGGGAAGAAGGCTTTAATCTTGAACGCGAACTGGCCTCTTATTCTGCCCGCTTTGAATGGAAGCGTCAGGTGGCCGAGCTGGAGAATTCCGGGGCCGATGCCGAACAGATTTTTTGGGCAGGGTATCAGTTCCATGCTGATATGATGGACAATCTCACCACCATCGGCGAACCTGAGTCAGAACAGGACTAAACGGCGCCCGTTCCTGATCTGATCTTACCGCGTTCTATCGAGGAGATAATCCCGGAAGGCAAAGTCCGCAAAACCGGTAAACGCGATTTTCACACCTGTCAAAAAAGTCATTCCACGAACCAGTCCTGTGTTATAATCTCAAAATGCGCCGCTACTGGATATTCGTCGTTGTCGCCTCTTCATTTTTTGTTTCTGCCATCTCATCCACGACGATTGCAGTAGCCTTTCCGGAACTGGTAAGAGACCTGGGTTCCAGCCTGGTTTTGTCCGGCTGGGTACTGAGCGTTTACCAGCTTGTCAGTGTTTGTGTCATGCCTATTTTCGCCAAATTGAGCGACTCCTTTGGGCGCAAGTTTACTTTCATTCTGTGTACATTACTGTTTGCGGCAGGTTCGATTCTTTGCTCTTTCGCTCCTAATGCTCCCTTGCTCATCGCGGCGAGGGTCGTGCAGGCGGTTGGGGGCGGCGGGTTCTTGCCTTCGGCGTCGGGTATTATCGCGGAATATTTCCCGGACCAGCGGCAGCGGATGATCGGTCTTTTCGCCAGTCTAAACCCGCTGGGTGCCATTATTGGCCCCAACATCGGCGGTTGGATCGTCAACGCTCTGGGCTGGCGCAGCGTTTTCTGGATCAACATTCCCCTGGGCCTGGCCGAGGGGTTGCTGGCCTGGTGGCTGATAAGAGCCGATCAGAAAAGGACTCATATGGACATGGATTATCCCGGGGCGGTTCTTTTGGCCGCCGGATTGTCCGCCTTCATGATCGGGCTGAGCTTGCTTGATGTGGGCGGGCAGGCACTTTGGGGACCAGTTATTGCCTGTTGGCTAATCAGCGCGATAACTCTGGTTTCTTTCTACCGCCATGAGAAGAGAACACCTAATCCTCTGGTTAATTTGAAACTGATATTCGATAAACCATTCCGTGAAACCAACATTTTTAACTCGGTGGTAGGCGCCTGCAACTTTGGCGTTTTCCCGCTGATGCCCCTGTATCTAACGACAGTTTACGGCATAGGTGTGGTTGGCAGCGGCGCCTTGCTGACGCCGCGCTCAATCGGCCAATTTGCGGGGAGTACGATCACCAGTTTCCTGATTATGAAATTGGGTTACCGCAAGCCGGTGTTGACGGGCACCTTTATACTTATGGCGGTGCTGATTGTACTGGGATTGGAGATCAAGCAACTTAACATTCTGGGGTTTGAA
>JANYKH010000156.1 GCA_025358235.1 Chloroflexota bacterium | reverse complement strand
CGTTTTTCCTGTTCCATCATCCCCCCGCTGGTTGACGCCAATATGGATTTTCATGAGCGGATTGAACGTGGCTTCAAGGTCGCTCTCGGCAATCATGTTGACCTCGTTACCTCGATGAGCAGCGTCCTCGTAAAAACAGGGGAAAGGTTCGTCGATGGCACGAAGAAAATGAAGGTATCGCCTTCTATGCTCAAATCCCGCGTTTTACCCCGCATTATGTGGGGTTGGCTCAGCGCCAAGCGGGAAAATAGGCACATGCTGCCCAAGGACCTCTGGCACATGAAAGGGGTTGTCAGTTGGGGCACAGATACGGATATCAACCGTGAAAAAATAAAAGAATACTGGGGCAAAGACCCCTACCAGTTCTACGCCTGCACCGAGGCCGGTTTAACCGCCTTCCAGTCATGGAATAAAAAAGGCTTAACTTTCACCCCTAACACCTGTTTCATCGAGTTTACCCCGGAATCGGAATGGTCTAAATGGCGTGAGAATAAGAATTATCAGCCTCAGACCGTCATGATGAACGAGCTTAAGGCAAATGCCTTATATGAGATCGTAATTACCAGTTTCTACGGCATGCCGCTGCTGCGGTACCGTGTAGGCCACCTGCTGAAATGCATCTCTCTGAAAGATGAAGAGACGGGCGTGAATCTGCCCCAGATGGTTTTTATCTCCCGTGCCGATGATATTATCGATATCGCCGGGTTTACCCGCATCGATGAGAAGATGATGTGGCAGGCCATCGAGAACACTAAAATTAAAAACGCTAACTGGACAGTGGGAAAAGAGTATGAGGGTGATAATGCCGTTATCCGCCTCTACTTTGAACCGGCCAAAGATATCAGCGCCGAACAGGTACAGACCGCGGTCCATGATCAGTTGAAACTTACCGATGGCGATTACCGGAATCTAGAATCCATGCTGGGTATTAAACCCATCCGGGTGACGATATTACCTAAGGGGGCTTTCCAACGCTATTTTACCGCCAAGAAGAAGGCTGGAGCTGATCTGGAACACCTCAACCCCCCTCACATGAACCCCTCACCCGCGGACATCCGCGAACTCACGCAAATACTATGAGGTCAATAGTTGAATAGTTACATTGTATTACCGGCACTGGTAGCCGGACTGTGCCTGGCCATCATCATCGTCCTTTTAATGAAGGGCGTTACCAGTTTTGCCCAGCGGGTCTTCTGCATGTTCTTCCTGAGCATGGGCCTCTGGAGTGTCATTATCTTTGCCATGCGTTCCAGCCCGGACCTGGAGCACGCTTACTCATGGGAAAGATGGGTTTTCCCGGCTATCGTCTTTACCGCCGTCTTTTACTATCATTTCACCGTCCTCTACAGCGGAGTGGTTTATCCCCGATTTATCCTTATCGCGGGTTATATTATCGCGTTTACTATCCTGATATTCGTGCCATCAGACCTGTGGTTCACCGGCATGCAGATAAAACCCTACGGCTTCGCACCAATCTGGGGCAAGGGCTTCCCGCTGATTCTTTTCAGCGCCTATTTCTTCGTCCTGGCCGGCGTCGTAAACCTGGCTAAAAAATATCGGCAGTCCCGTTCTTATGCGGAAAGAAACCGCTATCTATACCTCATAATCGGCGCAGTGGCGCAGAACATCGGCGCCGCTTTTGATATTCTGCCCACTTTCGGCTTGCCCCTGTACCCCGGGGCCATTATCGCCAACGGCATTTTTTGTTTAGTTACCGGGATCGCCATTATCAAATTCCATTTACTGGATATCAACCTAATTATTAAAAAAGGCACCGCTTATCTGCTGATGAGCGCCGTGGCCGCACTGCCCTACATCGGGGCAATCGTCATATTTTACGTAATATTCAATGAGTCCGTACCCGTCTGGGCCAGCGCACTCATCCTCATCGGCGTAGCCTTTGGCCTGCAGCCTGTCTGGCGCTGGATTCAAGGCTTGACGGATCGCATTTTTTACCAGGAACGCTACAACTTTTTACAAGAACTGGAAAACTTCAGCCAGGAGAGACACAACATCTCCGATATTAAACAGATTTCTTCCAAGCTGGTTAGCCTGCTTGCGCGCGCGCTCCGTGCTTCCAACGTCCACTTGCTGCTGGCAACCAATACTGGGGACTTCGAGGTTATCTCTTCTGTAGGTCTTTCGGCAGCCCAGTTCCGGCTGGAAAGCCACAGCCCCATCGTAACCTGGTTGCGTGAGCAGAAACGTCGTCTAAGCCGTGATGATATGGAAATTATCCAGCCTCTCCAGCATTTGACGGAGAAGGAAAAGAAACAAATAACCGATATCCGCGCCGAGTTGTTTTTCCCGCTGAAAACTACAATCAGCGATCTCACCGGCATCCTCGTCCTTGGTGAAAAAATGACGGGTGACCCGTACTCTGA
>JANYKH010000249.1 GCA_025358235.1 Chloroflexota bacterium | reverse complement strand
GTTTCCGGCTTATGGGCGGGTTGATGAACGTCATCGGCAGCGCCATCGGTCTGGTAGTCTTCTACCTGCTGCTGCGGGTATATCCTGTTTTCGACTGGTTGATAGCAATGGTCAATTCATCAGACATGATGCAGTGGCTGGTGGTACGTCTGCCGTTTGTGCAAGACCTGCTGCCACAGGCTTTCCGCCTACCGGCCGGGGTGTTCAGCTGGCTGGGAGGGTGGGGA
Source organism: Chloroflexota bacterium (assembly GCA_025358235.1). GTDB lineage: Bacteria > Chloroflexota > Dehalococcoidia > Dehalococcoidales > RBG-16-60-22 > JACPQH01. The sequence continues at coordinate 5,064 of JANYKH010000249.1, read as the reverse complement.
TAATTTGACAATCGATAGTAAGAACGAGTTCCAATCAACTCGGCCGATGAATTAGCATCACCCCTAAGTCCCCTCTTCAACCTCATGATTGCTGCTGTTCACAGGCGTTATGGTCGAAGAGGGGAAAACTACTGCGGAGGGGGCTGCGCCCCCTCGCGAGATGTCGCCCCTGCTCCTTAAACGATAGTGTAAATTCCTGATTTTATAGGCTCGGCATAACGAGAGATAAGTGGGGCGAAGAGCACCAACCCTATTTCGTTTCTTTCGGCGCTTTCTGGCATTTAGGGCAAATATAAGTGCCCCGCCCCCGCACCACAATCCGCACCACCGGCCCGCCGCATACCGCGCAAGTGGCTTTCTTCTGATGGGCTACTTTAAAAGCGTAGTGCGCCTCCCCGGGTTCGCCATTGGGACGGACATAATTCTCGATACTGGCGCCTTTATCAACAATGCCGGCCTGCAAAATTCTCCGGGTGGCATTGTATAACCTGAGCAATTCGGTATCGGTAAGACTGCCCGCTGGTTTTAGCGGGTGGATTCGCGCCTCGTATAAAGCTTCATCGGCATACATGTTACCCACACCGGACATGATGTTCTGGTCAGTGATAACGACCTTAATTGGAGTCTGCCGGCTGCCCAGCAGTTTTTTCATCGTTGCCAGAGTAAAGCCGGTTTCAAGCGGGTCCGGCCCGATCTTGCCAACCACCTCATTCTCATCCGCTACCAACCACATCTTGCCGAATTTCCGGGGATCCCGGAAATAAATAGCGCCTTTATCCAGATGAATCACGGCGCGCACAAACCGGCCGTCCGAGGGGGGCTGAACCAGCAGAGAGCCGCTCATTTTCATGTGGATTATCAGCTTTTCGCCGGAATCAAGGTGGAAGATCATGTACTTGCCGCGGCGACCGATGTCCAGAATCCGCTTGCCCTTGAGCCCGGCTTTGAAGGTCTCCGGGGAGGGATGACGCACTGTCCCGGCCCATTCCACGTCTACTCCTGTGATAGTCCTCCCGGTGACATAAGGCAGCAATTCCCGGCGGGTGGTTTCAACTTCAGGCAGTTCAGGCATCTTACTCCATTTCTCCCCAGCTCGTTCCAATCTTAATTTCCACTCTCAAAGGTATGCTCAGGGACACCGCCCGGCACATATATTCAATGGCCAGCGCGGACATCTCCTTAAGTTCATTTTGCGGGACCTCAAAGACAAGTTCGTCATGGACCTGGAGCAGCATCTGGCTCTTGAGCCCGCGTTGGTCCATTTCCCGGCAAAGATCTATCATGGCCACCTTAATAATGTCCGCCGAAGTGCCCTGAACGGGCATGTTAATGGCCATGCGTTCGGCGCCTTCGCGGACATTGCGGTTAGGCGAGTTTATTTCCGGGAAGTAGCGTCGGCGGCCAAGTAAAGTCTCCACCCAGCCGAATTTCCGGGTGTGCTCTTTGGTCGATTCCATATACTGTTTCACGCCGGGATATTTCTCAAAATAGGCATCGATATATTTGCTGGCCTCCTCGCGGGAAAGGTTGGTCGCCTGCTCCAGGCCGTAGTCGCTCATGCCGTAGATAACGCCGAAGTTCACCACCTTGGCGAGACGGCGCATCTCCGGAGTAACCTCTTTATGAGGCACGCTGAACAATTTGGAAGCGGTCTCTGTATGAATATCCTCATTTTCGCGGAAAGCCCGGAGCAATTCCGCATCCTGAGAAAGATGCGCTAAAGCCCGCAGATCGATTTGGGAATAGTCCGCGGCCAGCAAAGCTGTCCCCGGTGCGGAGATGAAGGCACAGCGCACTTGCCGCCCCAAATCGCCCCTCACCGGAATATTTTGCAGGTTGGGGTCTGTAGATGACAGCCGACCGGTAGACGTGCGAGTCTGGTTAAAGCTGGTATGCACGCGCCCCGTACGCGGGTTAATGAGGGCGGGCAGGGAATCGATATAAGTCGACTTCAGCTTGGAAAGCTGTCTTATTTCGAGGATGTGGCCGATTACTTCGTGCTCGTCACGGAGGTCTTCCAAAATCGAGGCTTCAGTGGAATATTTGGCCTTGCCGCGCCTTGAAACGCCCAGTTTTAATTCGTCGAAAAGGACTTTGCCCAGTTGCTGGGGAGAGTTAATGTTAAATTCATGGGTGACCAGGGCATAGATTTTTTGTTCCAGCCCTTTTATCATCTCCCCGGTCTGCTGCGAAAGCCCTTTCAGCAGGTCGGTATTGAGTAAAACGCCATTCATCTCCATGAGGACGAGGGTGGGGATGAGGGGCATCTCGACATCGTTGAAAAGTTTCCAGGCCTCCTGTTCGCGCAAAGCGGCATCCAGCTTAGCCACCAGCCGGAAGATAATATCGGCATCACGGCAGGCATCCAGACCAGATTCCTCTGCGTCCATGCCCAGCATTGATAACTGTTTAGCGTCCTTCCCCACCGACTCCCCGACCGGCTCTCTTTCCATGCCGAGGTGAGTGGGGCAAAGTTCATCAAGACCAAGAGCTTTATCCCCGATCAGATGGGCGGCAACCATCACATCAAAGCTGTAGTTCTGCGCGGCAATGCCTGAGTTTTTCAAAACGACCAGGTCATATTTGCCGTTATAAGAAACCTTTTGAATGGCGGTATTTTCCAGGAGTGGTTTCAAAATGGTAATAATGCGGGAGCCGGAAAATCCATCGACAGGGAAGTAATAACCCTCTCCGGCGGCCGGCGAGATGGCAACCCCGGTAATATCGGCCGACATGGCGCTGGAGGCGGTTCCTTTCACGCTGACTGCGATAGATTTCATGGGGGCAAACCGGGCAACCAGCTTTTCGGCAGTGGTAATGTCGCGGATAGTCTCGTATTTGCCTTCCAGTTTAGCTTTGACGTCTATGTGAGGAGTTTCTGGTCCCTTTTCAGGCAATCTGTTTACCAGACTGAAGAATTCAAGTTCGCGGAACAATTGGACGGCTTTGTCACGGTCATAACCGGACTGGCAGTCTTCCAAGTTCAGCGAAACGGGGACGTCACGGCGAATGGTAGCCAGGACTTTACTTTGACGCCCGGCGGCCTCATTTTCTTTCAGAAGCAATTGTACCCGCGGGGGTGCGACCTCATTGATGCGAGTATAAATTTGTTCAATACTGCCGAATTGCTCAATAAGTTTGACAGCGGTCTTTTCGCCGATGCCGCGCACGCCGGGAATGTTGTCTGAAGTATCGCCCACGAGGGCTTTGAGATCCGGGATATGCTCCGGCGAGACGCCGTATTTTTCCTTAACCGCAGCGGCATCATAGAGCATCGTATCGCCGAAGCTGCGGCCGGGTTTGGGGTACATGATTTTCACATGGTCGGTGACGAGCTGCATGGCATCGCCATCACCGGTGACGATAATGGTTTCCAGTCCCATAGCCTCAGCCTGCTGGCTGAGCGCTCCTAAAACATCATCAGCTTCAAAGCCGCCCATCTCAAAGATAGGCAACTGAAAAGCCTGAACGACCTCCCGGACGCGCCCCAACTGCATCAGCAGTTCATTGGGGGTAGCTTTGCGGGTGGCCTTGTACTCGGTATACATTTCATGTCGGAAAGTGGGGCCTTTCATATCGAAGGCGATAGCGCAGTGGGATGGTTTGACGTCATTCATGACCTTGAGGAGCATTGAAGAAAAGCCGTAAACTGCCCCTACAGTTTCACCGGTTTTCTTGATGACGAAGGGAGGAACAGCGTGAAAAGCGCGGTGAATAATGCCGTTACCGTCAAAAAGGACGAGTGTTTCCATGAATTAATTATAGCAGAGTGGCCCGGTTTAACCGTAAATGCGATTCGTTTTTGTCTTGACCCAATTTTTTGATGTTTTTAATGTCTGTTTGTGTCTGAGAGGGAGAGGGAATAGGCCCGACCGGGTATTTTCAGGCTCGATTCGTTCCGTGAGGAGTTTGGGAATTTTATCTCAGCCGGAAGAGACTACCAAAACGATTCACGGGTTTTTTGATAACCTACGGGCTGTTTTTTCTGTTTTGGCGAGTAATTTTTTAATGCGGGGATGGTCACGGGACAAGATAGCACGGTGGTTATGGAGTGAGCAAGGGGAGATTGTCGGGAAAGGGAATGGATGAGGAACAACCTTCGGCTATTGCCTATCCCCCGACCCCTTTCCGCGCGGCTCATTGGCTAATTTACAAAGTAGGTTAGCGCGGCAAGGGGAGTTAATATTATGAGGGCTGTCGACCTCATTCACCGGTCACCATTACCCGTCCTCTTCCTCCATGGAAGAGGCGCTAGTTTGAAAAGACACCAGCATTCAAGTACCAATGGGGGCAGTGGAAGAAACGGTTCCATTTTAAATAAAGTGAGCCAACCAATTTTGTATAAAGTTGTCTAAAATGTTATTGACAAAGGTCAAATTAGTGGAGTAAAGTTAGCACGATTTTTAGATTCTAAACCATTTCAGGGTGAATCATGAAACCAATAAAAACACTGCCGTTCTCTGTATTTCTGCTTGCTGGGATGCTCCTATCATGCTCTCCTCAAAATACCACCGAACTCAAATCCGCTGAGAGCTTGATTGCATCACAGAATGCAACTATTTCACAGCTTGACGCTATGATCGTAGATTTAAATACTGAGTTAAATGGACTTAAGAACCGCCTAACCGAAAACGAAATACAATTGAAAAATGCACTCGACTACCTCGAAGCTACCAAAAAACAATTGGCACAAAGTGAAAACAAAACCAAACAGCTAGAAGATACTCTCGGAATAAAAGTGTTCTCAGGTATCCAGCCTTCTTACAATAAGAGCATTACGTTCAATAATCCGTTTGCATTGGTTAGTAATCCTGATTCCATCAATCCAACATGGGACAGCTTGGTGGATTTTGTGTACCTCGATCAGACAGATACCTTCATCTACAAAACCGATGACTACATGTGCGGCACATTCGCAGAGACGGTTTACAACAATGCCCACCAGAAGGGCATCAAAGCCGGCGTGGCAATAGTTTGGTTTGAAGGCACCGGTCCAGTACACGCATTAAATGTATTTAAAACTAGCGATAAAGGACTCGTGTTCATCGATTGTACGGGCGGACG
>JANYKH010000033.1 GCA_025358235.1 Chloroflexota bacterium | reverse complement strand
ATGGAATATTATCAGAAACATGTCTGCCGTCTGACACCCTGGCCGGATTATCTTCAGAAGGCTTTCACGCAGCTTAATCCTGACGTGTACAACACGATGTGGGGTCCCAGTGAATTTACGATCACCGGCACTTTAAAGAATCTAAATTTGCTGCCCCAACTGCACAAAATTAGCGTTCCGGTTCTGCTGGTATGCGGAGATCATGACGAGGCCGGCGTAAAAACCGTAAGGGATTATCAGGCCGCCTTCCCGGATGCCCGAATGGCAGTCATACCGGATTCTTCCCATTTGCATCAAATCGAGCAGCCCCAGATTTTCAAAACCATAATTAACCGGTTCCTCGACCGGCATGACGCCAATTCCTGAGGATGCCCGGCTTTATGGTTTAAAAACTAGCGGGGTGACGGGGCCTACTTTTTGGTCCAGGTACCTTCATAGCCCGCAATTTTTCGAGCCTCCTTGCCGATTTCAATCATCAAAGCCAGGTGCTCGTTTAATTTTGTATAGTCGATAAAAGGTGTCGCCACAACCACGGCAACATCGTCATTCGGGTTGTAGCCCACAATGTTAACGTACCCCGGATGCGCCCCGCTGTGGCCCATTCCTAATTCACTATTGCCGATGCCGAGGGCATAGGTCGTGTTGCCGGCGGGCACGGCTGTCATGCGGGCAATTTGTTCTTTGGTTAAAGGCCCCCTGCCGGAAAGAAGCGCGCGCGCCCAGTGAGCCACATCTGACGGAGTGCTGATGATATTCCCCGGGCCAACATGGGAGGACATATTGTCCTCATTTATCTCAGAGAAGCCTGAACCGCCGCTTACGTATCCGGCCAAAAAGGGCGAGGGCAATGTCGTATCGTAAGCACTCCACGGCGCTGTTGTCTGGCTGAGTCCAAGGGGCTTAAAGAAATTGTCTGACAGAAACCGGTCATAACTTTTGCCGGAGACACGTTCCACTATCTTGGCAAGCAGCGAGTAACCGGTGTCGCTGTAATGATATTCACTTTCCGGGGGCTTGGAATAGAGTTTATTCACGGACACTACCCCGGCCAATTCATCCAGGGTAAATTGATGATCAGGTTCATTCATATCCTGATAAACATAGCTGTTATAATAACTTCCGGCATAGGAAGAAGTACTTGAATCCGGGATCGGGTTGTTAAAAACATCAAAAATGCCTGCGCGGTGGGATAGAAGCTGCCTTATCGTAATCTTTTCCTTATAAGGGATGGCATAATTCGGCGAGTCAGGTAAATAAGAGAATGACGTGCCTGTAATATTTCCCGTCAAGACATCGTCAATTTTAAGCTTACCCTGTTGATCAAGAAGCATGATCGAGGCCGCGGTAAAAGTCTTGCTAACGCTGGCAATACGGTAATGCCAATTCTCGTTAACCCCGTTTGGCAGTCCAGCAGCTGCCACCCGCTGACCCTCTGGATAGAGTAGATAAACCATAATGCCGGCATTGTCCGGCAGGCCATTGGCATTTTTATAGGCGAGGTACTTGGTTGAAACCATCTGCTGGAGGCGAGGTTGAATGATATCCGTTGCCGGTTGCGCTCCGGAACATCAGGCTCAGTAGCAGAACCATAATCAGACTCACAGAGAAAAATGCCAGGACCCGGTATTTCATGGTAACTCCTTGACTAGGTGTTTACGTATATTCGAAATATCCTAGCATTAGACCGTGTTTAATTTCAATTTATGATGGGCTGACACGATGCTTTGACGATAGGCGAGGATAAGATCGATTTTCTACTGGGTTAAAAAGAGAGGGGGCCTTTCAGCCCCCTCCATGAATTAATCTGATATATTTCTATTTTCCCGTGTTCCCGCCGGTTTGGCCGGGTTTAACCGGGATCGTCGTCGGCATGTCCGCTGCCTGTAAAGCTGCAGGCGGCAGATTGATCGTCACCGGTTTGTTGTAATCGTTAAACTTTACGGAGGCGGTCACATCGAGGTTGAGGTTAGAGGCAGGTGCATTGGCCGTAGCCGGAATCGCGAGTTCCATCGCCATTGTCATATCCGTTTTCACGGGCAAGCCCGTCTCTTTTGAGACCCATCCTTTTATCGTGCAGCTTTTGAATATTTTGGAGGGGTCCAGCTTCGAAATGTCCAGCCCGGGTCCATCGGACTGCTGGCCTGCGAACCACTTCAACGCCGCCGCCAGATCCGGCGAGGCGCTAATGACATAACAGGCCACCCCGTCAACGGTCTCGCTGGCCATCGGGTTAAAAGTTACCGCGCTTTGCAGCAAGGCTGCCTGCTGGCCTATCTGGTTCTGAGCCTGCCAGGTATCTTCCGGAATCTGCGACTTTACCCACGGCTGCGCGCCAGCCATCGTGTACATGGTGTTGTTGATAAGATACGTATCGGTTTTTACATCCTGGCCAAGCGCGCTCGCGGCCAAAACGAAATGTATTTTCTTGTTAGGTACATCCACCTGGCTCTGGACCGTGGTCGGGATTGAGATTGTCATATTCAGGCTTTTGGAGACCATGGTCATGTTCATGCTCATATCAAAAGTGTAGGTTTTTACCGCCTGGGAAGCGGCCGCCATTTTCAAAACCACTTCCTTCGCGGTCAATTCAGGCGTCGGGGTGGGGGTTGGTTTAGGTGAAGGCGAAGGAGCAGGCGAGGTTGATGTTGTCACGGGAGTGGAAGTGACCGGGGGTGTGGGGGTCGGCGTCGGTTGCGAACAGCTTGCGGTGACCAGCCCCGCGGCGAGCACCGTTATTAAAACCAGCTTTTGTAAATTCATTCTAAATCCTCCAATCGGGACTGTTGAAAGGCGCAAAATTCCCTTTGATACATTCTATCATTAAGAACGAAGTCGGCGGAAAATAGTTAGCGGCTGAGTTTGGTTATAAAATGTCAGCCGGCGGAGCCCAGTCCTTTGGCCCCCAGATACCCTTGGAAACATCCAGGTTCAGGGCCTCCCGTAATTCCACGTCGCTCTGGTTAGCTTCGATAGTAAGTTCTTCCGCCAGGTTTACCAGCCGCGTCATGAACCGGCCGTAGTCTGTCTTCAGAACCTGGCCGTATTTCATATCCGTGCGTTTGGGATCCATGAGGCGTTCATAGTACGCCGTCAGTTTTTCGTCGTTCAGAATTTCAATACTGGCTTTAAGGTGGGCCAGCGTTTCGGCCAGGGTCGATTGTCTTTCATCAACCGTAGTGAGATAAAGGAGAGTATCGGCCACTTTTTCGTACCGCCAGATGGCATCTTCAAGGCGCTTTAGGGTCGTTTTTAAGTCAGCCATATTTACACTCCTTCAATAATATAATCAATAATCCGGCGTCTCATGGATGGTGATTTTATCGTTTCGGACTCAGATTGTCAAACTATTGGCGCTTATATCGATATTTGATTGTCTCATTCGAATGCCGGTTTAGCAAGTACCAACATTCATTTCGGATAGCCGGTCTCACCCCTCTCGCTGAGAACCCCCCGCCCCCTTCCACTCTTGTGGTAACATAGATACAAACCGGCGCAAGAAGTGATTAAAAGCGCCCTGCCGGAGGTTATACTATGATTCGCCGCATCGCTATTCTCACCGGTGGCGGGGACTGCCCCGGCATCAACGCCGTCATCCGCTCGGTCACCAAGAAAGCCATTCTTCAGCATGGTATTGAAGTCATCGGCATTGAGGATGGCTATGAGGGCCTGATTCATAACCGCTACCGCCGGCTCCACTTTGAGGATGTCTCCGGCATTATCACTATGGGCGGCACGATTCTGGGCACTTCCAACCGAGCTGACCCCTACAAGAACCCCACCCTAAAAGGCGGCAAAACAGTTTTTGAGGACGTTTCCAAAACCGCCATAGCTAACCTGAAAAAGATGGACGTCGATTGCCTGGTCTGCGTCGGCGGAGACGGTACTCTCACCATCGCCTATCAATTGTTAAAAGACGGCATCCCCGTGGTCGGTGTGCCTAAGACTATCGATAATGACCTTATGGGTACGGACGTCACGTTCGGCTTTGATTCTGCGGTTGCCGTGGCTACAGACGGCATTGACCGCCTCCACACCACGGCTCAATCCCACCACCGGGCTATGATTATTGAGGTCATGGGCCGCAACGCCGGCTGGATCGCCCTGCACTCGGGGGCGGCCGGGGGTGGTGACATTATTTTGATACCTGAAATTCCCTATGACATCAACCTCGTTGCCGAAAAAGTAAAGGACAGGAGCCGCCGCGGCAAGCGCTTTACCCTTGTCGTCATTTCTGAAGGAGCCAAGCCCATGGGCGGCCAGGTCGTCGTGAGACGTCTGGTGGCAGATGGCGCAGAGCCGGTCAGGCTGGGCGGTGTTGGCCCGGTAATTGCCGATCAAATCGAAAAATTGACCGGGATTGAAAGCCGGTCGGTGGTTCTGGGGCATTTGCAGCGGGGTGGTATCCCCACTGCATATGACCGGGCGCTGGCCACGTCCTTTGGCGCAGGCGCCGTCGATTTGATAATGGCCAATAATTTCGGCACCATGATCGGCCTTCAAAAAGGATCCATGGTTCCCGTCCCTCTGGCCCAAGTGGCCGGAGCCCAGCGGAAGATTCAACCTGACGATCCTTTGCTGCTGGCTGCCAGATCGGTGGGAGCCTGCTTCGGGGACGTTTAGAAACCAGACTAGATTAAAACCAGACTACATATATATAGGAAGGAGGGGCTGTTGAAGCCCCTCCTTTTATTTGGAACAAATAAACCGATTTTAAGGCGCTGTAATCGTAAATGTACCGGTCATTTGCGTGGGGTGAATATCGCACATGAAGAAATATGAACCAGTCATATCCTTCGGCGCGGTAAAGGTATAAACGATTTTATCCGGTCCGGATATCACTTTACCTACGAAAATGGGGTTGGTCTGGCCCCCCGCTAGCTTCTGGTAGACTGAAAAGTTGTGCGGTATCCCGCTGTCCATGTTGTTGAAATTGACCGTCACAGCTGCCCCCGCCGGGACGGAGATCGTGGACATGTTGAACGCGAATGATGAAGCGCTCAGGTTTATGACCGCCGTCGGCGCAGCAGTGGGGGATGGGCTGGGCGCAGGCGCCGCAACGTTCACGGAAATTTTGGTTACCACTGGGGGATCGAGGGGGGTATGATCGTTATTAATCAATTCCGCGGAGAAAGTGTGCAACCCCGGCGTCACGTTGGTCCAAGTATATGTCGTGTTCGCCGTGGCGGCGTAGGTCCCCGGCGCGGTTACCGCCGGTTTTCCGGCCACGGTAGGCGCTTCCACATCCATAAAGTAATGGAAGTGACCCTCGCGCTGCGCGTTCACCCCGCCCAGTTTATCGACTATGTTAAAGTTAGCCGCCTGAGCCGTAATCGTTACGCTGTTGCCGGTGACAACCGCCCCGTCCCGGGGTGAGGCAATCACCAGTTGCGGCGGCCCGATTTCCGGGATAACCAGAGTGTTAACCGTAGCGATTACCGGAGGATTAAGCGGCGTATGATCGTTATTCGCCAGTTCCACGGAGAATTTATGGGGTCCGCCCGGCACATTAGACCAGACGTAGGTGGTATTCGCGGTAGCGGCATAAGTTCCGGGTGCGGTTACCGCGGGTTTACCCTGCGCGGTCGGCGCATCTACATCCATATAATAATGAAGGTGTCCCTGGCCCGCCACCGCCGGCTGCCCCAGCGCGTTGACGATGTTGAAATTGGTAACCTGCACCGTTACAGTCGCCTTGCCGATGCCGAAGATGTTATTTCCCGGCGAAGTAATTGTGAGGGTCGGGACCGCCGCGGTCGGTGAGGGGGTGGGTGAG
>JANYKH010000129.1 GCA_025358235.1 Chloroflexota bacterium | reverse complement strand
CCTCCGGCGGGGAGAAGCAGCCCTGCGGCTGGCTGAATGACAAGTACGGCGTATCCTGGCAGGTGGTGCCTGTGATTCTGACCCAGATGCTGCAGGATAAGGATCCCAGGAAGGCGGAACGGGTAATGAAAGCCATGCTTCAGATGGGCAAAATTGACATAAAGATACTAAAACAGGCTTACGAGGGGGAATAAATTTTGCGGGAACGGCGGGAAGGCCGTTGTTGGCTCATGGGCTGGATGAATCGTCGCCTTTGGTGACGGAGGCATCTTTACGTCGATTTTCCAGGCCATTCGTTAGAGCGCTATCCAGTTTTTTAAGGCTCTCGATAATAACAGCCCGCTCTTCCGCCTTAATTGAATCCAACGAGTCGCGGTAGAAGTTCTCCAGTGCGTCAGCCAGTTCCTCATGCAGTTTTTGCCCCTCAGGTGTCAGCCCCACGCAAACCAGTCGGCGGTCTTTTTTATCAGCCTGGCGGAAAACCAGTGATTTATCCACAAGCTGATTGACCATGCGGGTCATCGTGCTGTTGTCCACCCCTACCAGGTTGCTCAATTCATTCATTGTCAAAGTATCCTTCACGGGAAGTGAAAGAATAGTGCCGCCCTGTGATGAAGTGACCCCGAAAAACGCCACGCAGGAACTTTCAAAACCAGCGTTCAGCTTGGTGATCTGGTCTATCAAATGCCTTGCTTCATCGGCGAATTTTCTAGTACGGCTGAAGGAAGTTGATCTCATTTTGCGCTCCTGTTTGGCTGTTACAATAATTGTATAAGACAATATATGTATAATACAACCATGATCGAATTGTCAAGGTTTTGTGTCGATTATTCGAGAATTATTTGGGGGAGGGAAGAGGGTCTGGCACTAACTTTTAGTAACGGCTTCCAGTTCTTTCTTCAGGGTTTCTGATGCGATGGACAGCTTCTCCCATTCTTCGGTGCGCAGGCGTATTTCTTCCTTGAGCAGGCGGTGTTGTTCTACCGTTTCCACTACTTTGGCGCCGTCCTTGTAGTGATTCGGATCGGCAAACAGCGCCTCTAAGTCAGTTCTCTGCTTTTCCAGCGAGGCCAGCTTTTCCTCAATTTTCTTGATGCGTTTGGAATAGTCCTGGCTCTGGTGCTGGAGCTTCTTCTGCAGCCGTTCTTCAGCCTCGGCCTGCTGGCGGGCGGTCAGTACTGTATTGTTGTGTGCGGCGAATTTGGTAGCCTTTTGATTGTTTCGGGCCGAGCCTTCAGCGGCCTCTGCAGCCCGCTCTTCAGTTTCCTTGATCGCCAGATAATTGTCGTAATCTCCGGGAAAGATCCGTACCTTCCCGTTATCTATTTCCACGATCTTGTTGGCGACTTCCCGGATGAGGGTGCGGTCATGGGTGATGACGCAGATCGTGCCTTCGTAGTCATTCAGGGCGTCGGCCAGTATTTCACGGGAGGCGATATCCAGGTGGTTGGTGGGTTCGTCCATCAGCAGCAGGTTGCTGGGTTTGATAAGCATTTTAGCCAGGGCAATGCGGGCCTTTTCGCCGCCGGACAAAACAGCTATCGGTTTATCAACATCCCCCGCCCCGAACAGGAAGCCACCCAGTATTTTGCGGATGTTCTGGGTGGGTTCGCGAGGCGCGGCGAGCGCCATTTCATTGATGACAGAATTGGCCGGGTTTAGCAGTTCCAGCACATATTGAGCGTAATACGTCAGCACGGCATTGGCGCCCAGCCGCCTCTCCCCGTCCTCATATGGCAGGACCCCCGCCAGAATCTTGAGGATAGTGGTCTTGCCGGCGCCGTTGGGGCCTACCAGCGCTACCCGGTCCCCGCGGTCCAGCACGAAGTTCAAATCCTGGTAGATAACCTTATCTCCGTAGGCTTTACGCACGTGTTTAAGTGTGATTACTTCCTGGCCGCTGCGCGGTGCCGCGGGGAAAGTAAAATGTATCTTTTTGGTGGTGCGTGGAATCACGATCCGCTCAATTTTCTCGATCCTCTTTATGCGGCTCTGCACCTGACTGGCCTTGGTAGCCTGCGCGCGGAAGCGGTCCACAAAACGGGTTTCCCGTTCTATTTCCCGTTCTTGCCGGGCGGCGGCGGCTATCTTGGTCTCGAGGTCTTGCTGACGGGCAGTAACATAGGTGTCGTAGTCACCGTGGTGCTGGATAACCTCACCCGGCTCGATAGCCATTACCTTACGGACGACCCGGTTCAGGAAGGCGCGGTCATGAGAGGTGACGATGACAGCCCCGCGGTAAGAGGCGAGGTATTTTTCAAACCAGATGCACGCTTCCAGGTCAAGGTGGTTGGTGGGTTCGTCCAGCAGCAGGAGATCAGGCTTGATGAGTAAAAGTTTGGAGAGGGCGGCGCGCATCAACCAGCCGCCGCTGAAAGTGCTCAGGGAACTGTTAAACTCCGCCGGGTGAAAACCCAGACCGGAGAGGATAATCTTGGCCTGGTGCTCTAGATCATAGCCACCGGTGCTTTCATAGGCGTGCTGTAATTCGCCCAATTCTTCCAGCAAATCATTCTGGTCTTCGGTTTCTTCGGACAAAGATTCCTGTAAGACAGCGATACGGTGGGCCATCGAGGTTAAGCTGGTTGAAGCCGTGAGAAGGTCTTCCAGCAGTCCTTTGGGT
>JANYKH010000120.1 GCA_025358235.1 Chloroflexota bacterium | reverse complement strand
CAGCACATTGGGGACAACTTTATAACGCCCGGTGGGGCAATAAGTCTTGATGGCCGCCTCAAGGGAGGCACTTACGGGCAGCACAATTTGAGCCCGCTTAATGACAAACCTGGTTTTAAACCGGTCGAAGACATTTAATTCGTGGAGCGGAAAACCGGCCCAGTGCTCCGTAATAACTACCGGAATGTGGAAAAGCTTGCCCAGAATGGTGGCGGGCACAGCCGCGGTGAAGACATGAGCGTTGATAACATCCGGTTTCCAGCCGCCTTTCACAAGTCTGCGGAACCCCAGGTAGGCGCAAAGATAATAAACTGAATCATCAAATGAGGCTATAGGGAGAGATAGAAATTTACGCCAACCCGGGATTTGAGCCTGACTTGTGCTCGACTGAACGGCGACTTTTTTTAAACTTCGCTTCCTTAAGAAAGAGAATAGTCCACCGTAACGTACTCTTATTGTGCGAATATTGTCTTCAATTTCATCATTTATGGAACAGATACCTTTAGGTGGTGAATCAAGGGAAATGTATGGATAGAGAACGGCAACATCATCATAAAGCGCCGCCGCCTTCGCATATTCTTTGACGAAGATGGCGTTTTGCGGATCAGCGACTGTTGGATACCATGCGGGAATCAAAAGGACCTTTAACCTTTTGTTTTTATTCGGTTTCTCTAAAGCTGGCAGTGCGGTTTTGTGACTCATAGCTTCTAGGTAGTATAATCACTAGATTCGATTGAAGTCAAAAAGAGTAAAAACTAATTTGTATGAAAATCAAAGCTAATTATGACTTATTAGCCGTTAGCAGTTTGGGACTGATCCTAATTATTTTAGCTTCATTCCTTAGTTCCGGCATAGTCAGAACTGTAATAGCTGCTCCTCTCGTCCTTTTTGCTCCCGGGTACGCTCTGATGGCGGCCATGTTTCCGCGGCGTGGTGACCTGGATACAGTAAAAAGGTTAGCACTCAGTCTGGCATCATCTCTAGCAATTGTCACTTTAGCAGGGCTGGCGTTGAACTATTCGCCCGTGGGGGTGAAAGTTTACCCGGTCATAATAACTTTAACGTTGATTACAATGGCGCTTTCGGCGCTGGCAGTGTACAGGCGCGGTCTGATGAAGGAGACTGCCGAGTTTACGCTACCACGGGTTTCTCTTAAATGGTTCAGGAAACAGTCCGGCATCCAAAAAATCAAATCAATAGCTCTGGCCCTGGCGGTATTGGGGACGGTGGGGTTCCTTGGTTTTATGCTAGCTAATCCTCGAATAGGGGAAGGTTATACTGAATTCTATGTTTTGTCATCTGCTTCGAACATTGATGTGCCGATGGAGGCAACCGCCGGGAATAATATCCAGCTTAAACCGGTAATTATCAGCCATGAAATAGCACCGGTGAACTACCGGCTGGCGGTGGTGCTGAACGGGGTGGTGGTAAAAACGTTTGATGATATTAATCTGACACCGGAACAGACCAGGGAGATTCCGGTTACTCTGAATATGCCGGGCGCCGGTAAGAATGAAGTCGAGCTGACCCTTTACCGGGACCGCAACAACATCCCCTACCGGCGCCTTTATATTCCCATTGATGTAAAACTGGCGCTGGTGCCAACGCCTACTTCTAACGGATAATCATGTCCTTGCCGAGGGTCTCGCCCGTCATGTCCGGCTGGTAGTAAGAATAGGCCGTCGAAGACACCGCTTTGGCCTTGACGGGATACTGCGCCTGCACCGAGAAGCTGAAATTGATCTTGTCTCCCGGCTTCATATTTTCCACGTAAAAGATTACTTTACGGCCGGAAATATCATACCGTTTTATCTGAGGCATGGTTTTCACCATCTTATCGATGGAGTCCTTGACTGCCTGAAAACCAGTCGGCACTGAGATATCCGCCACGATCATGCCCGCTTCCACCGCCACCGGCGGATTAAAGGCGAGGCTGACAGAGACCTTAACCAGATCATTTACGGCCACTTCTGTCGTATCGTAGTTGACGTCAATTTTGATGATTTCCTGACGGGTCTGGGCCAGTTCAAGCTCACTGTAACGCCGGACAACCTGGGCAATAGCTTCGCCTTTGCCCTGGGCAGTTATTTTTACTTCTGCTCCCGCGGGCAGTTCGATGATTTGAAGAATATCAAAGTTGTCAGGGCTAATCTTTACTTCTTTCGTTATGGAACCGGCTTGCACCTGCACGGTTAGGTTGACGTCTGATTTTGCACCCGAAGCCTGTTCTACAAGGGCCTCCAGGGTTACAACCGTGTCCTGGGTAGAGCCATAGCCGCCGTAAGCGTTGCGTTTTGAGGTGAGCCATTTGGCGGCGCGCCCCGCATTTAAGACATCCCCATGTTTGACCAGCGCGAGGGTGGCATATGCGGTAGTCTCAATTTCCGCCGTCCGGTTCTGCTGGGGCGGCATCCGCGGCATGATTAGTCCGGGGTTGGCCAGCGTCGGCTGATTGACCGGTTCCACCGATGCATTGCCCCAGTACAGACCGTTATCATCCTGTTTCGCCAGGCTCATCAGCTTGTCGTAAGCGGTGCCCGCTTTGGCGCTTTTACCGAGTTCCATGGCACAGGCAATCATCGCCACGGTATAAGGGTCATCGGTGGTAGCTAGTTGGGTTTCAAGGTAGGTCAGAGCGCGGGCGGAAGCCGTCCGTTCTCCGGCTTGCATAAGGGCGATGGCGGTATAAGCCGTTAGTGCGGTTTTGCCTTTAAGGCCGCCGAGCAGTTCCTGGTGATGAACGAAACCAACCTGATCAAACGAGCCGTCAGATTTCTGTTTGGAAGTAATCCAGTTTTTGGCGCTATCCAGTACCGACTGATCAATATAGATAATATCTTTGGCCTGAGCAAAGGACTTCATGACGAAGCCGGTAAGCCAGAGGCTGCCTTCAGGGTCGCTCATGCCGAAGGCGGAGAAGCTGCCGTCCGTCCGGCGGTAAGTCAGTTCCCGCTGGTAGCCGGTGATCATCAGTTTTTCGGCTTTGGCCATGATTTCAGGCTTTAGCTGGCCGCTGGCCTGAAGATACCGAGTGATATACACATCCGGGGCAAAGACTATCATATTCTGTTCGCCGCAGCCGAAAGGCATCTGCAAGAGAGAGTCCAGTCCGCTGATGGTCTGGGTCAGGTAACTGGCCGTCAGGGCCAGGTATGTCCGTGCCGAGCCTGCAACAGCTCCAGCGGGAATTGCGGCGGGGATTGTTTTGTTTACCCCCTCTTTAAGAGAAATATTTTCGATTACCTCGCGGGACACACCTTCAGGATCGATGATTATCGTCTTGATAACCGCGTCGGCGGCCTGGGTGCTGCGCGCGGTGATCTTAACGGAACCGGTGCCCAGTTTGCCGGGCTTGATTTTGAATGATGCTCCGCCGATGTCGTTGCCGGCGATCTCTAACGTCTTCTGAGAATCGTCCAGCAGTTCAAACCAATCGGCTTTATCAATCTGTACCTGGACGGTCTGGGTGGTATCCAGGTAGTTATAAATCGCGATTTTAACCGGGAATTCCTCCCCGCGGATGGCTGAATAAGGCAGGTCTACGGTCAGAAAGAAAGGCTGAAAGACCTTCAATTGATTTTCCGCGATGCCGAGGCCGGTGGTGCGTGAAACGGCCACCGCCCGAAACATCCAGGTGGTGATGGTGTCCGGTGCGGTGACCGGCACAGAGGCGTTGCCTTTAGAATCAGTCTTAATGTCCTGCCACAGCCAGGTTTCCGGGAAGAATTGCCGGACGCGCTGGACATCGGCCAGTTGGGAGGAAGGGGCCTGAGACGTCTGAGGCAGAGCAAAGGTTGGTGCGGGAATCATAATCGGAGCTGGGACCGGTCCTTTCCCTGCATCGTTGACGCGGGGAACTCCGCCGATAGCCGGGGCGGCTGTCATGGTCACCACCTGCTTGTATTCTTTGCCGGGGGCGACCAGGTTATTGCTCAAGACCACCACACCCGCATTTTTGAAGACGTCCTGTGCGCCTGCAGTAGGAATATTTTGATATATATTTACTTCATGTAATTCTGCCTGGGGTTTCATATAAAGCTGTTCAAGCTGATCAAAGACCTGCTGGAGGTTCATCCGGTTTTCCGCCAGGATGAAGACGGACTTGTCCACCGCCGCCAGGCCCACTTTCGATTCCCCGTCAGTTTTGATATTAATGGTTAGAGCGTCACCCGGTTTAGCCTGGGCAACACCGGGGTCAATCTTGACGGTGTTGGGATATTGGGCGTTTATCTGAAAGGGAAGATAGTCTGCGGCAACCTCGGCGTTGGGCAGAATCTGGTAGACCAGAATGCGCGAAGAGGGAGACATCGCCGGTGTGGTTTTAATTATTATTTCCCGGTTTTTGGTGTAGTCGCTGAAGAGCACTTTGTCACGGGAAATTATTTCATAATAGAAGTTCGCTGCCTGATTGGTAGAATTCACCTTGAAGCGGATTTCGTCTCCCACATTAGGCGTACCGGTTGAAATCTGTTCCAAATTAATGAAGTTGCCGGAAGGGGAATAGCCGGAAGCGATGGCTTTCGCGGCCTGCGCGCCGCCACCGGAGCAGTTCACCTGCATGGCGACTGCGTTGGCGGGTGGGGTTATGTTCATCAGAGCCTTGCCCTTAATGGTATTTATGGTCTCGGCTTCTTTGCCCACCTGCTGGAAATTCTGGTTGACGTAAGAAATCTGAACGTCAACTTTGGTTTCGATAAGTTTTTTATCCGGGGTCTGGGTGATGACCATGAGGCTGAAAGGCAGCCCCGGTTTAAACACTGTGCCGGACGGTATGATCTGGATATTGGTGGATGACTGAGATACGGTAAGCAGCCGGCTAGTCTTTTCCTGGTAACCGGTCGGTTTCTCGTTTACGGTCACATTTAGCTGGACATTGCCGTTGCCGCCAGCCCCCGGAACCCCCGCCAGGTAGCCTACCGCCGGCAGTGAAAAATCAGTCGAGCCGTCGATTTCCTTGGTGAAAGTGGCGAATTGCTGCCACTGCCCGACGTATTTTAGCGCGGTTATCTGAAGTTCGCCCACCACGGGCTTGCCAAAGGTATATTCGGCGGTAATAGTGCCTTTGACAGGCTCGTTGACCAGGAACCACTCTTTGGGCAAAACAACCGTGACTTCATATTTGGGCAGGACATATTCTTCGACACGCACATCAAGCTGAGTCTTGGAATTGGCGCTCGTCGCGTTCAATTTCCACACACCCAGGTTAGGTTCGGTAGACAGGGGCAGATCGACTGTCCCCATGCCGAATTCATCCGTTTTGACAGCAGCCCGCCATACCTTGATGCCTTTGGCGTCCATGGCTTCAACGGTGACTGATTCGGTGGTGGGGCGGAGTTCACCGTTTAGGGTCAGGGCGCGGATATGAATGGTCTGGCCGGGTTTGTAAATGGGTTTATCGGTTTCAAGGAACAGCATAAACCGGTTCTGTATCGTAACTTTAGCCTCATCCTGGAAACTCTCGGCCTTAACCCGGATGGTGTATTCGC
>JANYKH010000107.1 GCA_025358235.1 Chloroflexota bacterium | reverse complement strand
CAGGACCTGGCGGGCAATGCCATCGCCGGAACCCTGGACGATAACTCTGTCGCCAACCTGAAGGTCAGAGAATTTACCATGGGTCTGCAGGTTATCAACCCAACCGAGGTTGCCGCGCCAGTTATCTGGCATGCGGTTATTCTTTGAGTTGTTCTTGTCATTGCCGCGATTATCATTCTTATCGGAATTTTTTTGCTGATTACCGATGCTGTTTACCTTGCCCAGAGGGACGACCAGAAAGCGGGTATTAGCATCAACTTTGACGATTTCAGGGGTCTGATTTCCGTTCTGAACGGTGAATGAGGCGCCATCCGTACCGATCGCGGTGACGGTGCCCTGAATGGCGTGGTTGGAGAAGACGGGCGGGGCCGCGAAGGCCGGCAATGCCATGCCGGTTACCAGTGCGACCAGGGTAAGGGAGACCAGAACGATTCTTAGTAAGCTGCTCTTCATTTTAGAGTTCATCATATCCTCCTTTGGATTTCCGAGTTGGTCTTAATATTTACTTTATCGGTGGGGGTCATAACGCCGAGTTTACGATCAACAAGATTTCGCTTTCATTGCCGTCATCGTCAATAGCGATGACATCAATGGCGTTAGGCCCGGAATCGAGGCCGACTGAAAGGCTGAAATTACCCAGTGAATCAGCTTCAACAACCTCGTCATTTATGTTAACCAGCGCTCCCGCTCCGGTCTGTCCCTTGACCAGTACCGTGTTTGCGTTGATATTAGCGCCGTCCAGGGGCTGGGTGACTTTTAGCGTGAAGTTAGTGGGCGGAACGGCAACGGGGGCCGTGGGTAGATTAGGAACGGCGGTTGATACAAGAGAAGTATCCACGTTTACGAGCACCAGGCTTTCCGCCTGATTACCTGCGTTATCCGTGGCGATAACATCGATGGCGTTAAGGCCGTCATCCAGGGTCAGGGAGGCAGTGAAGTTTCCCTGGCTATCGGCGATTACATCTTCATCATTAATAGATACGGTAGCGCCGGCTTTAGTTGTGCCCTTGACGGTCACCGCAGTCGTATTTACATTAGCCCCATCAAGAGGCTGACTGACCGCAAGTTTCAGACCAGCAGAAACGGGGGGAGGCGGGGGAACCGGCACCGGAGTATTTACCGGCTGGGGCGTGGGCAGAACTGTGCCGGGAAGGACTGTAATAATAGGAAGCACCGTTCCGGCGGGAGGAGAGGTGGTGGGATTGGGCAAAACAGGCTGAGGCGAGGGGGCGGGAGTGGTGATAGCGGGGGGTTGTTTGGGGGGTTCACCTCTGCTGCAGCTTGCCAGCGCGATAACGGGGATCAAACCGAGGGCGTAGACCAATAATTTTGTTCTCATGCATATTAAAACGAGACAAAACCAATTTAGATAGGCCGGTCCGGGTAGACCGATAGTACTGGTACCCAATTGGGGGGTTGGAAGGGGGTGTAAAACAGGGATAACCTATCCCTGCCCCTTAATGTAACGGAATCGGCGCAAATCAACGCACTCAACCGTGAAAATATGGGGAGTAAAAACTAAATAACCGTGACTAAAGGTGGTTGACAGCCGGGTTTTCGGGGTATAAAGTAAACATACGTTCACCAAGGGGTCAGTATAAATGCTCTCATCTGTTGTCCATACTGTTAAGGGAATTTTCCTTGATTTTGACGGGACGTTGAGTCCCTTAAACGTACCGCGTGAAAAAGCCGGTTTAAAACCGGAAACGGCAGCGCTGCTGGGTCAACTGAGCAATCTTATCCCTATCGGCATCATCACCACAAAATCGCTATCGTTTGTGATGCCGCACACGCCATTCGCGGCAGCTTGGGCCTCCGCCGGCATTGAATTCCAGATAGCAGACCGCATGGTTCAGTCCATCGCTGGAGGGGATAAAAACAGGTATGTGCTCTCAGCGCTTGAGTACGCCCGTTCTCAGCGGGGCAAGGACCTGATGATTGAAGAGAAATATGACCGCTCCGGCCAGGTAGTAGCTTTCTGCGTGGACTGGCGTTACGCCGAAAATCAAGCCGCGGCAGTGCTCCGGGCGGACGACATCTTGAATTACTGCGGGACGCTGCCGGTTTACGTAAGTTATGAACGGAAGCGCCCTTTCTTTGACATTTATCCAACGGTTATCGATAAAGGGGAATCCCTGAATCTACTCAAAAAGAACCTTGGCTTGACCGATGGTGTGCTTTACATGGGCGATTCCGAGGCAGACAACCCGGCATTTAAACAGGCAGATATCTCCATCGGCATTATCAACAGCTCACGATCAAAGCTGGAATGCGATCATTACCTCACTTTTGAAGATGTGCCGAACTTTTTCAGATATATCATAAATCACGATCTGAGCATAAATAAATACTCGTTTGGAGAGTGATATGAGAAAAAGAATAGGCGTAATAATGTATCAAACCAGCGCCAGTAAGGGACAGGAACTGGTAGCGCAGCGCATGGTACGCAATTTTATCAGGCTGGGGGAAAGCGCTTTCCTTATTACCGGCTGCTTCCATGACGGTAAAGAAGTTGTGCCCACAGAGAGCCTGAAAAAAGGAAAGGGCTACCTATATGTGGAAGACCGCACGCTGAAAATACCCATAATTCACGTGGACAGTTACCTGGCAAAATGGCCGCCGCGGCGGATCGCCTTCCGGGATTTCACGCACACTCTCGGAAAAATAGTCGATGATTTTGATTTGAACGTGCTGATAACGCACAGCACTTTATGGAACGGCCCTGATGATACGGCCCAATTTGTTGCCTGGCGAAGAGAGATGCGGGAAATGGGCGGCTACCAGGATCCTCTGGTGATGTGCCACATGTCCCATTTCCAGGAGCCTACGCCGCTTCGTTATTCGCTGCCGGAATTGACCTACAGGACGGCATGGAACCGGATGGCGCTGTCAAGGGTGCTGGATACCGCCAACCTGGTGCTGGTGGTGACGCCACTGGAGAAAGCCGCCAAAGTAAAAATAGGGGCCAAGCCGGAAAAATGCCTGCTGTATCCCGGCGGCATTGATGATGAGACTTTCACCGCCTTCGCAGCGGAGGATGCGCCCGGCTTCATGGCGGCAAAAAATATTCCCGCAGACACCCGCGTAATCTCATACTTAGGCTCGATTGAAGAGCGTAAAAATCCCATGGCGGTGGTAAAAGCCGCGCAGAAGATGACAGACCGTAAGGACATCCACTTCGTGCTGGCGGGGCGGGGCGATAACGCTTATGCCCGGGAGGTGGAAAAACTGGCAAAGACGCTGCCGAACGTATCTTACGTGGGAGAGATAACGGAACAGGAAAAGGTAGCGCTGTTAAAGATTTCCTACCTCAATATCATTATGAGCCGCCTTGAAGCGCTGGGCATCGTGCAGCTGGAATCAATGTATTTCGGAGTGCCGGTGGTAACATCGGCAGCCGGCGGTCAGACATGGATGGTGCAAGACGGGGTGGAAGGCAAGCATTTAAAGGGTCCGGAGGACATCGAAGGAGCTGTGAAGGCGATTACCGCGCTGGTAGATAATCCGGAAGTCCACGCCAAACTATCCGCCAACGCTCGGCAGCGGGCGAGCCAGTTCACGCTTTCCGGTATCACGACGAAGCTGGATGAGGCAATCGATCAGGAATTGATCCGGGACTGCGGATTGAGCGAAAACCTGCCGAGTGAAATAAGTGAGACGATGCAATCGCCGGAACAGGTATTGAAGACATGGCGCAAGGGGCGCACTTCGATCATCGCCACGAGCAAACGCATCTTCATTAGCAAGGGACTGATTTCACGCTCTGTCATAGAAGCGCGGTATCAGGACATGACAACAATAGAGCACAACCGGGTATTCCCGTGGAAGACGCCGCTGGTGGGGGCGGGGCTATCCGCACTGTTATGGGCTTTGCCGTTCACGGGCCCCATTTTCGACGATAGTTTTGAAAACATCGTCAGGGGATGGATAGCCAGTCTGCTGCAATATGTCCCGCCAGGAGTTCCGCTGCACATGATACCGGACTGGGTTTATATTTTACTGCCGCTGGCGGTTTCATTGATTATTTGCGGTGCGGGGATAAGGTCAGGTTTCCGCGTATACGGGCCGTGGCGTAAGCCGATAAAACTGCCGGGTTACAAGGACATCATCGGTTTCATACGTGACTCCCGTGATACGCAGGAACCGCGAAAAACGATGGTTGAGGCAGAAGCAGCAGCTAACGGATAGACGGTACCGGTGTCATTTTTCGCCTCAGGGATAATTCATTCCCGGGGTGAATTAAGACTACCCTTGCCATTTCCTCATATTTCTACATTCAATCGAACTTAGGTGGAAAGGGATAAATACTTCTCGATTTATCAGGTCTACACCGGGTTTCGCTATGGTAAAATATTGAGGCAAGTGAAGAGCAGTTCTCCCTATTCACGCCTGTTTCCTCTGTTCTTGCCGTTTTTTGCACCCCTGTGATATAATATCTCGATTGACTCTGTGATGGAGGAGGCACTAACACCTTGGCAGATACAGCAACAATAAAACAATTACTCGAAGCCGGTACCCACTTCGGACACCAGACCGGCCGGTGGCATCCCCGCATGAAGAATTACATCTTCACCAAGCGCAACGGGATCCACATCATCGACCTTGAGAAAACAGTGGTAATGTTGAACAAGGGCATGGAATTTGTCCGCAACACTGTCGCTGAAGGCGGCACTATCCTGTTTGTCGGCACCAAGAAGCAGGCACAGGAATCCGTAGCCGAAGAAGCGAAACGCTGCGGCATGTATTACGTCAATATCCGCTGGCTTGGCGGCATGCTGACCAACTTCTCGACGATCCAGACCAGAATTGATTATCTGGTAAGACTCGAGGACCAGCAGGCCCGCGGCGAACTGGCTCATTTCTCCAAGAAAGAAGCCAAGAAACTCGGCGACGAACTGGCGAAGCTTAACCGGCAGATGGGCGGTTTTAAAGAAATGACCCGCCTGCCCAGCGCCCTCTTCATTGTCGACCCGACGAAGGAAAAAATCGCCCTGGCGGAAGCCAAGCGAATGTCAGTCCCCGTGGTTGCGATCTGCGATACGAACTGCAACCCGGATGATCTGGAATACCCGATTCCCGCTAATGACGACGCAATCCGCGCTATCCGGCTGATCTGCAGCAAGGTAGCGGACGCCGTGCTGGAAGGCAAGGCCATGGCTTCAGTACCCGTTGAAGAAGGCACCGATAAGGATGCCGCCATCGACGCGGAAGCCGCCGCGCCCAAAGTACCGGAAACAATGAGCTTTGCGCCTGACCAAAAGTAAGGAGGAGTTCAACCCTTGGCTATCACAACGGAACAAGTAAAATCGCTTCGCGATCAGTGCGGAGCGGGTATCATGGATTGCCGCAACGCCCTCGTGGCGTCTGAAGGCGACATCAACAAGGCACTGGCTATCCTGAAAGAAAAGGGTATGCTCCATGCCAAGAAAGCCGAGAGCCGGACAACCGGACAGGGCCTCATCGAATGCTACGTTCATAACGGTGGCAAAATCGCCGCGATGATTGAAATCAAATGCGAGACCGATTTCGTCGCCCGGACGGAAGAATTCAAGTTGCTGGCCCATGAGCTGGCAATGCAAATAGCCGCCTGTCCGCCGTTGTATTTAACCGCGGAAGAAATTCCTCAGGGTTCTGATGTGGATGCCGCGCAGGCTTGTCTGCTGGCGCAGCCTTTCATCAAGGACCCGGGCAAGACAATTAAAGACCGAGTTACCGAAGTAATCGCCAAAACCGGTGAGAACGTGCGCGTAACCCGTTTCGCCCGGTTTGAACTGGGCGCGTAAAAAGTGGAGGACGGGCCGAGGTACAATCGCGTCCTCCTGAAGCTTAGCGGTGAAGCTTTTGCCGGTAAGCAGAAACACGGCATCGACCAGAATGTGCTGGCCCAACTCGCGGAGCAGATAGGACACATCCGCGAAATGGGTACCGCCATCGCCATCGTGGTGGGCGGGGGCAATATCTGGCGGGGCGCCCAGGCCCAGAAATACGGCATGGACCGCGTTACCGCTGACTATGCTGGAATGCTGGCTACGGTTATTAACTCTCTGGCGCTGCAAGATGCGCTGGAGAGGGCGGGAGTCGTCACCCGGACTCAGTCCGCAATCAATATCCAAACCGTAGCCGAGCCGTTCATTCGCCGGCGGGCGATCCGCCACCTTGAAAAAGGGCGCGTTGTAGTCTTCGCGGCAGGCACGGGCAACCCCTATATGACGACTGATACCGCCGCCGCTTTGCGCGCTATCGAAATCGGCGCGGAAGTTCTGCTCATGGCCAAGAACAATGTGGATGGGGTTTACACCGGAGATCCAGCGAAGGACCCCACGGCCAAGAAATTCGACACTTTAACTCACATGGAAGCGTTAAGACGGCGTCTCCAGGTGATGGATGCCACTGCCCTTTCACTTTGTATGGATAACAAGCTGCCAATCATCGTCTTCGATCTCCAGGCGCCACACAGTATTGAAGATGCCGTCTGCGGAAAGCAGATCGGGACAGTAGTGCGGAGTGAATGAAATGAGCATGGATTCTTTAAAACACACCGATGAAAAACTCAGAGCCTCAGTCACCGCTTTCGTCAATGATCTGGCCACCATCAGGACCGGCCGGGCGAGCCCCGCGCTGGTAGAACACCTGCGGGTGGACTACAACGGCGTGCAGATGCCGCTGAACCAACTGGCCAGTATTGCAGCGCCTGACGCCAAGATGATCATGATTACACCCTGGGACAAGGGAGCGGTGGGGCCGATAGAAAAGGCAATTCAGAAATCAGAACTGGGGCTTAACCCCAACGTCAACGGTAACAACATACGCATCATTATCCCGCCACTGAGTGAAGAGCGCCGCCAGGAACTCAACAAGGTAGTCCGCAAACGCGGCGAAGAACGGCGCATCATGCTGCGCAACATCCGGCGGGACGGCATCGAGGAACTGAAGAAACTGGAAAAGGATAAAGTCCTTTCCATGGATGAGAGCAAACGCGCCCAGGAACGGCTCCAAAAATCAGTTGACGGCTTCATGGCAAAGGTAGACGAAATTATCGCCACCAAGGAAGCCGAAATCAAGGAAGTCTAGGCCGGGGGCCAGACGTTCCATAATGGCGCAGGCCACCAATCTGCCGCGGCATATCGCCTTTATCCTGGACGGAAACGGGCGCTGGGCTGAACAACGCAATCTGTCACGGTTGCAAGGGCATCAGGCCGGAGTAGATACCACCCGTGAAATCATCAAAAGACTGCGCGCACTCAAAATCGAGTGCGCCACTTTTTATACCTTTTCCA
>JANYKH010000102.1 GCA_025358235.1 Chloroflexota bacterium | reverse complement strand
TGGGATGTTGGGGTGGGGCTCACCTGGCGCCGGTGTCCGAAAAGCGGCTTGCGCAGGAAGGACGGCATATCAAGCTCGTCTTCGTTTACATTCATGCCTTTCAGCATTTCAGTAACTTCGTCCTTGTTCTTCTGGGGCAGTAGTCCGTCCATGCCGTCATGAACGAAGCCCGTGGCGATCAAGGTAATCTTGATCTCGCCCTGGACCTTCTCGTCATGTGCGACGCCGAAAATGATGTTGGCATCAGGATCAACAGCCGCGCGGATTACTTCAGCAGCTTGGTTGACTTCATGCAGAGTCAGGGTATCGTTGCCGACGACGTTGAACAGCACGCCCTTGGCGCCAGTGATCTCGACGTCCAGCAGAGGGCTGGCCAGCGCAGATTTGGCGGCGTCTACAGCGCGGTTCGGTCCGCTGCCCATGCCTACGGACATCCACGCGGGCCCTGCGTTCTTCATGATCGCCTTAACATCGGCGAAGTCCAGGTTGATCAGACCGGGAACGGTGATAACTTCGCTGATTGATTTTACGCCGTTGCGCAGTACATCGTCAGCAATCCTGAATGCGTTGTTAATAGAAGTCTTCTGATCGACCAGCGTCAGGAGCCGGTCGTTCGGGATAATAATCAGGGTATCGACTTTGCCGATTAATTGCTCGATGCCTTCCTGTGCTACTCTGGCGCGGCGTGAGCCTTCAAACATGAAAGGCTTCGTGACGATGCCGATGGTGAGCGCACCAGTTTCTTTGGCGATCTGAGCTACGACTGGCGCCGAGCCCGTGCCCGTGCCGCCGCCCATTCCGGCGGTGATAAAGATCATGTCTGCGCCCTGGAGGACTTCTTTCAGCTCATCGCGTGATTCCTCGGCTGCCTTGGCGCCCTGGATATTGTCGCCGCCTGCGCCCAGGCCACGGGTAATTCTTTCGCCGAGCTGGAGGCGTACTGGTGCCTCTGAAATCGCCAGTGATTGCGCATCGGTGTTAGCTGTAATAAATTCCACCCCGTGGATTTCCTCCGCTACCATGCGGTTTACCGCATTGCTGCCGCCGCCGCCCAGCCCGATAACCTTAATTTTTGCCTGACTGGCTATAAAACTTGACCTCGCCATTTCCTTTTCTCCTTCTAACAGAAGCCCCCCTCTGGAAGGCTCTCCTCTAATCGACTTTTTCCTAAGTAAAAAACTTCTTTATATGCGTGCCCAGCTTCTTGAATGTGTCTCCAAACTCGTTCGATTGCCAGTTCTGGGCTGGAAGGTGGTTATTGCCCCACAACAGCAGTCCTACTGCCGTCGCGTAACACGGATCCTTAAGGTTGTCAGCGATTCCGGTAAGACTCGGTCCCGGTACGCCTATGTGCACTGGTACGTGCAATGTATCATGGGCGAGTACGGACAGACCGGAAATATTAGAACTGCCGCCGGTTAATACCAGCCCGGCCGGCACCAGGGATTCCCAACTGGAATTTGGCATTTCCAACACGATTAATTTCAGGATTTCTTCGACTCTCGCCTTGAGGATATCGCTCAGATCCTGGTATGAAGCGCCGTGGCTGTCATGTGAAATGCCCTCGTTTTCTTTGGACTGGCCTTCATACACCGGCATGACGCTGCCGTACTTCTTCTTCATTTCTTCGGCCACGTCAAACGGGACGCCCAGTCCCAGGGCGATATCGCGGGTAAGCTGGTAGCCCGCCACAGGGATGACGGCGGAATGCCAGATGCTGCCATCCCGGAATACGGCGATATCTGTAGTGCCGCCGCCGATGTCTGCCAGGGCGACGCCTACCTGTTTTTCTTCATTGGTCAGGACTGCCTCGCTGGAAGCGAGAGGCTCCAGCACCAGGTCTTCGATTTCGATGCCGCAGCTTCGTACGCATTTCACCAGGTTCTGTACCGAGGTCGCAGCGGCAGTAATAACATGTGTTTCAACGTCAAGCCGGAAGCCGTGCATCCCGATGGGGTTCTTCACGCCCACCTGCCCGTCCACCGCGTAGTTACGGGGGATGACGTGGAGCAAGCGCCGGTCACTGGGTACCGCAATCGCCTGAGCGGTGGTCAGCACCCGCCGCAAATCGTCAGGGCGCACCAGCCTGTCATCCCGGTTGATCGAGATTACCCCGCGGTTGTTCAGGGATGAAACGTTGCGGCCGGTCACGCCCACATAGGCGGACTCAACTTTATGATTGCACAGGATTTCGGCCTTTCGGACCGATGCCTGAATAGCCTCGCGTGCTTCGTTGATGTTGACCACCAGACCCTTGTGCAGCCCTTTTGAGGGGGTGATGCCCACGCCGATTACGCGGGTGGTGGCGGGGTCAGTAACATCAGCGATGATAGTACAGACTTTTGTGGTTCCTACATCAATGGCGGTTATCAGTTTTTTCTTCATCTATCCGGATTCCCCCTTAGTGCTATCCTGATACTGAGATCGTTTATTCATCTCACATATCCTCAACCTCCTGTACTTCAGGTTAAGGAATAGATATGTTTTATCTTTTTAGGTAGTGAAGGCCGGCGCCAGGCGCCCCCGTCATTACCCATCAGCAACATTGGGTCCGCGAACGGCTCCGTTGTTTCTTCGTCCGGGGAGATGCTTTCCGCCGCCCGCAGTTTGGCGCTGCGGCTGCGCGGATTCCGTTTAATCTCTGAATCGGAAGGAATTACCACGTTTCGGGTGATTATCCTCAGTGAAGGTTTATGTCCGCAGATGCAGACGGGCACTTCCGGCGGGCAGATGCAGCCGCGGGCTTCCCGTTGCATGAAACGTTTCACGATACGGTCTTCCAGGGAATGATAGCTGATCACCACTATCCTGCCCCCCGGCCCCACCAGTTCCAGGGCCTGTTCCAGGGCGGATTCCAGGTTTCTCAGTTCTTCGTTTACAGCGATGCGCA